>JAFYAD010000111.1 GCA_017540915.1 Lachnospiraceae bacterium | reverse complement strand
CAACGTTTCTGGCGGTTCCCCATCTTGACTCGCCGGATGTGCCGCAGTAATTCCACGGAGTGTAATAATGTACCGACAAAAACAGCTTATCTTTTGCGGTATCCGTAGGCATCTGCCATCTGCGATCCAGGGTCTGTGTTATGTCCGTACCGTAACCCGGGATCAGCAGGAAACGCTCCACGTTATTGCCGCCGGTACCTCTCACGATATCCACAAATGTCTGGTTGATCTCAAGAGCCTTCTCATAGCACTGGTCTTTCATGAGAATACCGCCCTTATTATTGACAACCGGATTGTCGACATCATTGAGTCTGTCTCCGATCTCCTCGTTTCCGCCCTCAAATATGAGGTGAAGATCATAGTCCTTAAAATACTCGGCGATCTGTGTCCACATGGTGGTATAGAGCTTCATGGCATTTTCCTGGATCGTCTCATCCTTAGCGCCAAACATTCCCCACCAGCCGGTGTCCCAGTGATCGTTTATGATGACAAACATATCATCATTATAAGCGTAATCAACGATTTCTTTTACTCGTGCGAGCAGCGCTTCGTTGATAGTATAATCTCCGTTCTCAAAATCCATCATATTGGTCCATGCCACGGGGATACGGATGGTGTCCACACCACCGTCATGTATGGCATCGATCATCTCCTGAGTGGTGACCGGCTGTCCCCAAAGTGTTTCGTAATGAGTAACCGCAGCCTCAGGCGATCCGGAATTCTCAAGGATCTGCTTGTAATCATCACTGTTATCGCAGGCTTCCATAGTGTTTCCCAAATTGAAGCCGTTACCCATCATAACAGCCAGCTCTTTTGACGACAGGACAGCAAGCTCATCATCAATATGGGTCACTGTGTCCTCTGTCCCGGTTTCTTCTGCCCCTGTTTCTTCTGTCACCTCTTCGGTCACAGGCTCATCAGCTTCACCGGATTCAGTTCCTGCATCCGTCTGTACTTCCTCTGTCACCTGAGTGTCCCCGCCCGGGTTTGCGGTTTCCGGTGTCGCACCGCATCCCGCCAGCGACGAAACCGAAAGTGCAAGCGCCATTCCAAGCCCCAGACACTTTCTCATAAGATAATGTTTTTTCATGTTTTACCTCCTCAGACATCGATATCAGTTACCGGCATCAATGTCTTTCCATGTTTGTAAATAGTCTCATTCACAGTCAATACCCAACCCTTGATCGAAATAACTGTGACCGGTAAGAAGAAGATAGCACGTGAAAGACTCTAAAAAAACATAAATTATTCTACATGAATTCTTTAAAAAAAATACTATTCACAGTCAATATCCGATATTCGGTTGGGGTGACTGCCTGTAGGCAAACCCGACTGAATATCGGATACTCGCTGCGAACAGTAACGTAAATAATTATACTTGCACAAACCCGCATTTTGTAATATCGTTTGAGATGTTTCCATTCGTTTACCGACAGCATTTAGCGAGAGAAAGGATGTGCACAGTTTATGAGAAAAAGACTTCTTTTTATATTTAACCCCCATTCAGGCAAGGCCACTGTTAAAGCCCATGTTGCTGACATAATAGATATATTCGTAAAGGAAGGCTTCGATGTGGTAGCGTATCCGACACAATGCCGTGGCGATGCTACCGCAAAGGTCGCTGAGTGCGGCGAACGCTTTGACAATGTGGTATGCAGCGGCGGCGACGGCACGTTAAACGAGGTCATCAACGGGCTTATGAAGCTTGACAAAAAACCTGTTTTAGGATACATACCCACAGGCAGTACCAATGATTTTGCCCAGGGCTTAAGCCTGCCCTCCGCCATCTTAGAGGCAGCGAAGATCGCTGTGACCGGTGAGGACTACCGGATAGACATAGGAGATTTCAACGATTTCAATTTTGTATATATCGCAGCATTCGGCGCATTTACCGAGGTTTCCTACAGCACTCCTCAGGATCTCAAAAATATCCTGGGACATCAGGCTTACCTTATCGAAGAGATCAAACAGCTGGCGAACCTGCGCACTTACAGAGTGAAATTCACCCTTGACGATGATGTTCTCGAAGATGATTTCCTGTATGGCATGATCACAAATGCCACATCAGCCGGCGGTATCAAGGGCATTACAGGAAAAGACATCTCTCTGAACGACGGTAAATTTGAGGTCACCCTCATAAAAAAGATCGACGATTTTGCTGCCGCAGGTGACGTTCTGAGCGTTCTGACCGGATTAAGGGAAGACGCACCCTGCGTGATAAAACGAAAAGTAGAAAAAGTTTCGGTAGAATCCGATGAGGAGATCCCGTGGACCAACGACGGAGAATTTGCCGGTGCATACAAAAAGGCAAAGATAGGCATATCCGGCAGAGCTGTCACCATAAAAGCCACCCCCGGGATAGATTCCTGAAGAAAAATTTTTTCACTCTTTTTTCACATTTCAAACATAATATGTCCAAATTCTGACCGTATACTGTGACTCAGATGTTTTTCATACGCTATAACAGGGCGTGATAACAGCGCAGACCATCACATTCCGGTTTTCTGCGCCAAATCCAGAAAGGAGAAACTTGCCATGAAAAAGCTTCTGAGGAGGTCAAAGATACTGCTGTCTCTAATATTGGTGGCAGCAATGACCGCTAACGTTTTTTTGTATGCCGACACCTCTGTGCAGGCCGCAGTTAAAACAAAAAAATACGTTGTATCACACACGTCAGGAACCTACGACTCCGCCATCACCGTAAAGGTGAAGGCAAAGAAAGGTTATAAGATCTACTATACTGTAGGCACCGCAAAATTCAAGCCTTCCAAGGTCATAAGCAGCGGTTCCTCAAAAAAGATCAGTATCAGCAAAACAAAGACTCTGCGTATCATCGCAGTCAAAAAGAACAAGACACTCACCAAAAAACAGCTAAACTCCAAAAAGTATTCAAAAAAGATAAATAGCTTTGTGTACGCTATCGAACCAGCCGATGCCACTGTATCTCAGGACGATGTTACAGCGACCAATCCCTCGGCATATTACACGGTTAATTTCATAACCAACGGCGGAACCAACGTGGCAGTCCAGACAGTAGCCGGTGGCTCAACTGCTGTGAAGCCGGCTGATCCGGTAAAGACAGGCTGTGTTTTTTCAGGCTGGTACACGGACAGCTCCCTCACGAAATCATACTCATTCAGCACTCCGGTAACCTCTAATCTTATACTGTATGCCAAGTGGACAACTAACGGCAGCTCCTCAGGCAGCGGATCCGGCTCGCAAGGCTCCGGCTCTAATTCGGGCACAAACACTTCAGGTTCGAATAATCAGAACAAAAATAGCAGCTCCGGAAACACCGGTTCTGACGCTCAGACACCGGCTGCTGCAGACACAAGCGGTGCTCTTTCCATAAAATCCTATGATGTGAAAAAGAGCAGCACTGCGTTTAGTATAACAAGTTCATCCGGCAACACTCTCACACCTCAAAACGGAACATACACTATTGAGAACGGCGGTTCATACACCGCAACCGGAAACGGCGAAAAGATCAATATTGTCGTAAGTTCGTCTGAGAATGTCAGCTTAACCTTGGATAATGTTTATATTGACAACTCCAGTCTCACAGGCGACGAGCCTGTCATAAAGATCACAAATGCGATCACCACAGATATCACGTTAGTCGGCGACAATCTTTTGAAAGGCTCTGCCTCATATTCGTCGAAACCGGCTTCCGGCATCATATATCAGGATGCCAAGGGCACCCTCAATATCAGTTCAAAAAACAACGGCGTGCTGGTAGTAAATGACAGTCTCTCTCTTGATAAAGCGAAAGCATTGGATGATGAAGACAAGGACATAACAGACGGTATTTCCACCAAAGGAACCCTCAATATTAAAAGCGGCAGTATCTCTGTCACTTCTAACGGAAGCTGCCTGAAGGGTACAAGCGGCGGTGTGAATATATCCGGCGGCGAGCTGTCCCTCACGTCAACTCTTTCAAACGGTATTAAGTCAAAGAGCTCCGTCGTGACCATAAGTGGTGGTAAGACATGCATACAGTGTGATAATGACGATGCGATAAGCTCCTACGATAAAAAGAATATCTCCACATCCAACGGCATCCGGATCACCGGCGGTGAGCTCACTGTCTCTAAGTGCGACGGTGACGGATTGAGCAGTACCGTCATAGAGATAACCGGCGGAACCAATTACATCATGAACACCGGTTCCGATGCGATCCGTGCAAAAGCAGGCACAACTGTGGACAGCACTGCAAAGACGTCAAACACCAATGACGACGGCACAGGCTCAGTCATCATATCAGGTGGCGTCACCACTATCACCGGTTGTTACGGTGACGGTATTCAAGGCGAAAATGTCACCATATCAAACGGCGCCATCACCATCGAAACTGCATATGAGAATGCGGCAACACAGTACTACAGTGTCGGCACCTCATCCGGCAGTTACCCCAACTCCATCGTGACCGTAGGAAACGGCGGAACAGGCACCGTCAAGACCGAAACAGTTACTTATGACACCGGAAGCCACAAAGGCATCAAAGCGGGCTCGAAGGAAAAGACCTTCACCTACAAGTCAGTTGAGGATGGAAGCTCATATACCGCAGGTGTTGCTTACACCCAGACCGCTTCCGGCTCTCTAGTCATAACCGGCGGAACCATTAAGATCAACACCACAGCAACAGGTATCAAATTTAATTCCGGCAACGACAGCCAGACCATAATCGGCGCACCGGAGGACGGCATCCAGAGCAACAACACAGTCAACATCTCAGGAGGCAGCATCACGATCTATGCATCCGACGACGGCATCAGCGCGGGAAAAGATATCACCATAACAGGTAATGCCGATGTGGCTGTAAAGACTTCATACGAGGGCATGGAATCCCCTGCAGTCACCATCGGAACACAGAATTCCTCGACAGGTCCCGTGGTTTCCGTATATACCAATGACGACGGCATCAATGCTTCCGGAAAGACATCCGTATACACCTATGAGGATGAAGAAGAAGAAAAATATGTAAAGGTAACCACATCGAAATCAGGAAACTCGGTAACGGTTTACAGCGGATACCTGAATGTCATGATAGGTGACGACTCGACTCACAGCGTCAGCCTTAAGAACTCCGACGGTACAACGTACACCAAAACATACAGCTCAATGGGCGACGGTATCGACTGCAACGGTTCGTTCTACGCGTATGGCGGCACCACAGTAGTCTACGGCATGAGCTCAGGCTCAGAATCTCCCATTGATATGGACGGCGAATTTGTGATCGGCGACGGCGCAACATTATTCCTGGCAGGATGCGATGAGATGGGCGAAACATCCTCCGCAAAATCCACAACACAGCCGTTTGTGACATTCGGTTCTTCCGGACGATCCGGAGGTTTCGGCGGATTCGGCGGATTTAGCGGTTCAAGCTCGTCAGGCAGTTCTTCTGCTCTGTCGTTGAGCGCAAACACTTCCATCGGAATCCTGGACGCAGGCGGAAATGTCCTCGAAGCGGCATCATTGCCGAAAGCAGCTTCATTCATAATGTTTGCTTCACCGAAGCTCACTAACGGCAGTTCCTATGATCTGTACACCGGCGGAACACTGGCCAATCCGAAGATGACGGGAGTTACCTACGACAGAAGATACAACTCATATTCAGGCGGAAATAAAAAAGCCAGCGCCACCGCCTCCACTGCTTCAGGAAACTCCAGCAACTCACAGTGGACTCCCGGCGGAAACATCCCCGGATTCCCCGGATTATAAACATCAAGTCCGGTATACCATACCGGCTCGCTGTTAAATAAATAGTGTCAATGAGATTGATTCTCATTGACACTTTTGTTATCTATACATCTTTTGCTTTCTTCCGCTGTTCCAGAACTATCATAAACTCGGAAAAATTGAATAAAAACAATATAATAATATCTATGAGCAGCGCATTCGTAACTTCGCTTGAATAGTCACGAAATATACCTGTAACATTATCCGCAACTATGTATTCATTTGAACCGATCTTCTCTTTTTCGTCACCAAACCATCTGCTGCTGTCTTTATTGATATCCTTATATGCAACGATAACCCGGGTTCCTTCTTTTACCGATGCTGTCAGCTCGATATCGTCCATCGGAACGGCTATTTGCCACCCTCCCATAAGAGCGGAAATATTTAAAGTATAATATCCGTTCTCTGCTCCGGTATATGTCATGCTGCCCAAAAAACTATATTGAACAAGTTTGCTGTCCCCGGTATTTTTTGAAATAGTGCTCCTGTACAGCAACGAGATTATCAGAACAGCTACCCCAAAAACAAACAGAACAATATCTCCAATGATAACTATTTTTTTATTGGTACCCTTCGACTTGATAATGTTAAACGGTATTCCTACGATCAACACAAAACCAAACAGGATCATCACAGCATACAAAAACAATTCGGTCATATCTTCTATGCCTTCCTCACTTCAACAACACTAAATAAAAACAGCACCATCTCTTATCTTTCGGGTGAACTCCATAGCCGCCTTAATGTCATCTTCGTTCGGTCTGCCCTTGTGTATTCCCTTGAATTCACCCTTACAGTGAAATTCTTTATCAAGCATGGGGATACCCACCTTATCAGCTTCCGCCTTTACCTTTTTATAGGTTGAATTCAGCATCGCTGCCGAACCGAAGTTGACAATCTTCCCTACCTTCTCCTTATCCAATGAAGCCACAAAGCTTCTCACCTCAGGGTCGATACTGAACGCATAGTACGAATTCCCAAGAAAAAGAACATCCACTTTTTCTTCGATCGGAGTACTAATAGGGAGTGCCTCCACCCCGAGTTCTTTTGCCACAGCTTCAGCCAGCCTTTTTGTGTTTCCTGTTTTTGTATAGTATCTTACAGCATATTTCATCTCTTTATCTCCTTAACACAGTATTGTATTTACTCTGTTTTTACATCCATAACACTTACAATATACTCCGCATCTGCGGGAATCTTTATTCCCGGATCCTGTATCTTGACTTCAGCCTTCCTGCCTTTATACTCCAGTCCCATAATGAAATGGCACAACGCTATTCCCACATCGATCTTTTGCATATCACCGGTCGCATCACTGCTATAACCACGATCCTTCTTCTCATAAAAGTGATAAGCACCATCCCTGTGCACGATTCTCCACGGCTGCTTATTTATCGCTGACGGCGCCCATCTCACCATGTCAAGAACTTCCGACATGACATCATCGGGATTAAGAGCCTGTCCCCACTCTTCTTCAAAGAACAGCTTAGCCTGCGAAATACGTGAATCAGCTCCTACACCTTTTCGCATCATAGTCTCTTTAAGAGATTTCTTCTCAGCCGGATACCCAAGCGGACTGATGCATGGCATCATCTCGCCGCTCTTAAGTCCCACAGCCTTTTCAAAAAGCTCCCTCTTCATGGTCCCACCTATCCAGACCGTTCCTATCCCGAGAGACCATGCATATAAAACCAGCTTTTCAAAGGAATATCCAAAAGCTACATCGGCATAAGGTTTTTTCTCAACCTTGCCAGTCACATATAATCTCTCTCCCGACAGAACAGGACTGGAAAGACCATGCTCTTTCGCATCCAGCATAACAAATTCCACCGGAATGTCAACAGGGTTCGGAATATCCTTCATATACTCTTCCAAAGCCTTCAAGTGCTCATAGTTTAATATGTTTCCGTCAAATGTACGTATGCTTTTTCTGCTCTTGATAATCCTGATAAGATCGTTCATTTTTTCACCTCACATAATGTTTGTTTTCAACTGCGCATCATCCTGAAACAGATATTGCTGTCTATGGTTGTAACTAACCTTTTGTGCTTTATCTTTTGTAAAATTATATTTCGCACAATATATATTGTCAAGAAAATTTTT
>JAFYAD010000110.1 GCA_017540915.1 Lachnospiraceae bacterium | reverse complement strand
GTTTGTTCTGGCCTTTTGCTGTACAAGGTTTTATGATCCGGGAAATACTGTGTTTGCCCGGATCGATAAGCTTTCAGCGGGAGGCTTATGATCGGACAGAGCGGTCTCGACAAGTACGGGATCAGTCTGACAGGTCAATGGATAAAGATGATAGGCAACGGCCAGGCAAACCAGGTGACAGGAGAATACAATTTTATCGATTGCGCTTATCTGATGATATTGCTGCAGAACGGAATACTGTTTTTTGCAGTTATCATGATGTTGAATCAATACATCATACAAAAATACAAAAACAATACATGGATGATATTCGCCTGGATATTTATAGCGGTTAGTTCAACTACAGATCATCATATTTTGGATACGGCATATAATGTTTTTCTGATCGCTGCGGGGTGTACGGTTTTTGATAAAATATCGCAAGACGCCGGACTGACGGTGATCAAACAGGAGGCTTAAGATGAAGATATATAATTTCAGGATAATAGTAATGGATCTTTTAAAACGCTGGTATCTGGTGTTGCTTTTGGCAGTTATTTGCGGCGGAGTTTTGGGTCTGTACGGATATAAATCGGCAAAAAATACTGATCTCACACAAAATCCGGAGCTCGAGGAGCAATGGGAATTATATGAGAACGCGATAAAAGAATACGAGCAGTCAGTGGAAGACACGCAAAAGGCTCTGGATGATAACAGCGCCATTTTGAATGATCTGAATGCGTATATTGACAACAGTGTTTACATGAAGATAAACAGCCAGGATGTGAAGACATCCTCAGGTATGTATGCAGTTCACGCCGGAGAGGGAGTTGATTTTAATCTGTTGATATCTGCATATTATCTTTACGTCACAGGTGGATCTGTGTGTGGAGATATAGCTGCACAGGGAATCTCCATTGAGGAGCAATATCTCAGGGAATTGATTACATGGTCAAATTCATACAATACGTTTACCATAACAGTGATCGCACCTGATGAGGAGACTTCCGCAGAGATATTTAAGGCCTGTGACAATGCGTTGACCGGAAAATATGATGAATTCAGGGAGGCTTACGGCTATTACGAGCTGGCTCTGTCGGATGAGACGCATTATTCGAGAGTAGACACCGGTATAATGGGCGCACAGGACGGGCAGTTGAATGCCAGACGCAGCTATCAGACAACCCAGTCCGATTTGGAAAATCGTTTGGTGAGCGTAAAAGGTACATTGGCAAATCATATCGAAAACGGTAAGCCGGAGACGGAGCCGGGGGCAGAATCTCCGATGAAGAAGCTGATCAAATTCGGAGTGTTCGGTTTTGTTCTGGGACTTATCCTAGCGTTTATGATCAGCTTTATGAGCTATTTCTTCGGACGCAGACTTAAGAGCACAAAAGATCTGGCAGCTGTCGATCTTGATGTTCTGGCGGTATATGATTCAAAAAAAGGATTTAGTCCGCAGACCGATGATGTTTTGACTGCATTAAAGATGTACTGTGACATGGCAGGAAAATCGAAGATGTGCCTGATGACGGTTGCTGAGACGGAAGAGATAAAAAAGGTATATGGGGATCTTTCGGAGACCGCAAAAAAGACAAAAACGGGACCTGAAGTGACTTCAGCAGATTATTATGGCAGCAGGGCTGATGTACTGGCTAAACTTACCGAATCAGGACAGACTGTTTTGGTGCTGCAGAAAGGCAGGAGCACATACGCTGATATAGAGAATTCCATGAAGCTGTGCGGTCAGTTCGATGTAAAGGTAAGAGGCTGTATTGTGCTGCAGTAAAGTAACGGATCGTATTTGTCGAAAATATGAACAGTAATATTTGAAAGTATTTCAAAAGTGTGTTATGGTAAGATAAGTGTTGGTTTTGCCATGACAGGGAGAAATGATATGTATCGAAGACAACAAACAGGATGGCTGAAACACATCGATTTTATGTTGTTGGACATTATTATGTTTTGGTTGTCCTATGTTTTGGCTGCAAAGATAAGATTCGGTTTTAGTGAGAACTTTTTTGAAATAAATGTCAGTGATGTATCATATTTCAAGCTTGGGATCGTGATGACCCTTGTTGCATTGATAGTGGCTTTCACCACAGAATGTTACAGCGGCATACTGAGACGTAAATTCACGTCTGAGGCCGGTAACAGCATAAAGCATTGCACCATGGTCTTCTCGGGATTGCTGATATATCTGACGGCCACAAAGCAGAGCGATGCTTATTCCAGAATAGTGATATTTATCTTCTGGGGTATCTCGGCGGTGTTTATCTGGCTTGAGCGCATAATATATAAATCCGTTTTGAGGCGCAGGATCAAGAAAAGGCATAAGAGGTCATCCATGTTATTGGTGACGGATCTGGCAAATGCGAAACATATGGTTGAAACTTTTATGAAGGATCCGTACCACGATTTTTCCATCGACGGTATCGTGATCATCGATAAAAATGTAATCGGTTCCGAGATAGAGGGAATACCGGTTGTGGCTACGGCGGATGATTTTTATGATTATGTCAGGACTAACGTCGTGGACGAGGTGTTTGTAAACGGCAGTAATATCAGGGACGAGGAATTTTTTTCACAGGAACTTTTGGATATGGGCGTCACAGTTCATTACAAGATCCTGGAGTTGAGCCGTTATGCCAATGACAGGCTGCTGGACAGGTACGGAGATTTCGTTGTGGTGACATCCAGCATGCGTATCGCCAGCGGGTTCGCCCTGTTTGTCAAAAGGTCTATGGATGTTGTGGGTTCATTGGTTGGACTGGTGTTTTGCGGCATTGCGTTTTTGATATTTGCAATACCCATAAAGCTGCAGGCGCCGGGACCGGTTTTCTTTTCACAGATCAGGATCGGAAAAAACGGCCGTCCGTTTAAGTTCTATAAATTCCGCTCAATGTACGTAGATGCGGAGGAGCGCAAAAAAGAGCTTATGGCGTCAAACGAAATGGATGGTCTGATGTTTAAGATGAAAGACGATCCCCGTATTTTCCCCTTGGGTAAGTTCCTCAGAAAAACATCGATAGACGAACTGCCACAGTTTTGGAATGTTCTGAAGGGTGATATGAGCCTCGTGGGCACCAGACCGCCGACGACGGATGAGTTTGAGCTGTATGAGGCACACCATAAGGCAAGGCTTTCCGTAAAACCCGGGATCACGGGTATGTGGCAGGCTATGGGACGCAGCGACATTACCGATTTTGAGGAAGTTGTAAAACTTGACACCAGATATATCACAGAGTGGTCTATCGGTTTGGATATTTATCTTTTATTGTTGACAGTGAAGGCCGTATTGGTCGGAAGGGGGGCAGAGTGATGGACAGGATCAGGAAATGCTTTGTCACCGGAGTGAATGGCCAGTTGGGATATGATGTCACCTGTGAACTTTTGAACAGAGGTTATGAGGCTGTAGGTTCAGACATCGGGGATGGTTTCTCCGGATTTGCAGATGGTTTGTCAGGGAAAACAAAATATATCAAATTAGATATAACAGACGGCGAGAAGGTAAACGAAGTCATAGAGGCTGAGAAACCGGATGTTGTCATACATTGTGCGGCATGGACTGCTGTGGATGCTGCCGAGGCTCCCGAGAACCTTGCCATGGTCAGGAAAGTCAATGTTGACGGAACCCATAATATTGCAAATGCATGCAAGAATGTGGATGCGGCAATGATATACATATCCACTGACTATGTATTTGACGGGCAGGGTGAAAAGCCCTGGGAACCGGATCAGACGGACTATGCGCCGCTCAATGTTTACGGGCGTTCAAAACTTGACGGTGAACTGGCGGTGGCATGCATTTTGGAAAAATTTTTTATAGTACGGATTGCGTGGGCATTCGGACTCAACGGGAAAAATTTTATCCGCACCATGATAAATGCGGGGAAAACCCATGATTCGGTGAAGGTGGTGTCGGATCAGATCGGAACGCCCACATATACTGCGGATCTTGCTGTATTATTGTGTGATATGGCCGAGAGTGACAAGTATGGTTATTTCCATGCCACCAATGAGGGTGGATACATCAGCTGGTATGATTTCTGCTGTGAATTTTACAGACAGTACGGACTTGATACGGAGGTTATACCTGTTACAACGGAAGAGTACGGACTAAGCGCGGCAAAGCGGCCTTTTAACAGCAGGCTGGATAAATCAAAGCTTACAAAGGCAGGCTTCAGGCGACTGCCAAACTGGCAGGATGCAGTATCAAGATACCTTAAGGATGCAAATCTATAATGCGCGGAGGATACATATGATGCGATTGACTCGTAAATATGTAACTCGCGGATATTTCCTATAATAACAACAGATTACGGACACGGAGGAAGAAATGGCAGATTATGTTTTAAGTTGCAGTTCCACAGTAGATCTTACTGCGGATTATATGAAGAGGAGGGGAATCCCTTTTGCACAATTCCATTATGAGATAGACGGAGTGGTTCACGTTGACGACATGGGTGTGGCAATATCCATGAGCGAATTCTACAAAGCTATGGCTGACGGTGCCATGACCAGGACAACGCAAATCAATAGCAGTGAGTACATGGATTTTTTTGAGTCTTACCTGAGAGCGGGAAAGGACCTTTTGCATGTTACCCTGAGTTCGGGTATTTCCGGAACCTATAACTCCGCCAACATAGCTGCTGAAGAGCTCAGGATTAAGTATCCGGACAGGAAAATATATATTGTGGATTCACTGGCTGCATCCAGCGGATATGGTCTGTTGATCGATAAGATGGCTGACCTGAGGGATGAGGGCATGGGGATAGATGAGCTCTATGCCTGGGTATTTGAACATCGTCTTGAAGTAAACCACTGGTTCTTTACCAGTGATCTCACATATTTTATCAGAGGAGGACGGGTGTCCAAAACCGCAGGCTTTGTGGGCAATGTGCTCAATATTTGCCCCCTCCTCAACGTGAGCGATAAGGGTGAGCTTATCCCGCGTATGAAGGTTCGTCCCAAAAAGAAAGTTATATTGGAGACCTTCAACAAAATGAAGCTTCTGGCAGCTGATGGTGAGGATTACAGCGGAAAATGCTTTATCTCACATGCGGCATGTTATGAGGATGCCAAGGCTTTGGCAACATTTATTGAGAATTATTTTAAGAAGCTCGACGGACCTGTTCAGATCTATGATATAGGCACCACTATAGGCGCACATACGGGACCGGGAACGGTAGCACTGTTCTTTTGGGGCAGGAAGAGAGTTGATTAAAACGGAGAGAATGATATGGGACAGATACATGTTACAAAAACGCAGATAGAAGGGTTAGTGGTGATTGATCCGACTGTCCACGGAGACGACAGAGGTTATTTTTCTGAGACATATAATCAGCAGGATTTTAATGAGGCAGGAATTGACGCCGTGTTTGTACAGGACAATGAATCCATGAGCAAAAAAGGTGTTTTGAGAGGACTTCATTTTCAGAAAGAGTATCCGCAGGCTAAGCTTGTGAGGGTGATCGAAGGCGCTGTGTTCGACGTGGCGGTCGATATGCGAAAAGGCAGTGATACCTACGGAAAATGGCACGGTGAGATATTGACGGAAGACAATCACAAGCAGTTTTTTATCCCTCAGGGATTTGCACATGGCTTTTTGGTGCTGTCAGATAAGGCAAGGTTCTGCTATAAAGTGACGGATTTTTACCATCCGGGTGATGAGGGCGGATTGGCCTGGAATGATCCCACCATCGGCATCGAGTGGCCGGATGTGCGCGGAGAGTATCCCGGCAGTGCGGACCCATCGGGATACAGTCTTTCGGACGGAACACCGTTAAATCTCAGTGAAAAAGATACTAAGTGGGATACGATCCGTTAGGAAAGCTGCGGAACGTAAAAACTTTTACGGAAAAAACTACTGACTGAGTGAAGAGGATCATCAAAGGCAGAAAGTATGATCGTACAGATAACAAAGTCAGAATATTGGAGGAATGGTACATGAATATCATAGTGACAGGCGGTGCCGGGTTTATTGGCAGTAACTTTATTTTTCATATGTTAAAAAAATATCCGGATTACAGGATCATATGTCTTGACTGCCTGACTTACGCAGGCAATCTCTCGACATTGGAGCCTGTTATGGATAATCCTAATTTCAGATTTGTCAAGGAATCCATTACAGACAGAGAAGCAGTGGATAAACTTTTTGAGGAAGAAAAACCGGACATTGTGGTGAATTTTGCGGCAGAGAGCCATGTTGACAGATCCATCGAGGATCCGGAGGTGTTCCTGCGTACGAATATCATCGGAACATCGGTTTTGATGGATGCCTGCAGAAAATACGGTATCAAACGTTACCATCAGGTTTCTACCGATGAGGTATACGGTGACCTGCCGCTTGACAGACCGGATCTTTTGTTTACTGAGGAAACACCTATACACACCAGCAGTCCCTACAGCTCATCAAAGGCAGGGGCGGATCTTCTGGTGCTGGCATACCACAGGACTTACGGACTTCCGGTAACCATAAGCCGTTGTTCCAACAACTACGGACCTTACCATTTTCCGGAAAAGCTGATACCGCTTATGATAGCAAATGCATTGAATGACAAGCCACTGCCGGTTTACGGGGAGGGCTTGAATGTCAGGGACTGGCTTTATGTAGAGGATCATTGCAAGGCTATCGATCTGGTAATCCATAAAGGGCGCGTCGGAGAGGTGTACAATATCGGCGGTCACAACGAAATGCGCAATATCGACATTGTTAAGCTTATCTGTAAGGAACTAGGCAAGCCCGAAAGTCTGATAACATATGTTACAGACAGAAAAGGTCACGACATGCGTTATGCCATTGATCCCACCAAGATCCACAATGAGCTGGGGTGGCTGCCTGAGACCACATTCGCTGAAGGCATTAAGAAGACCATAAAGTGGTATCTCGAAAACCGCAAATGGTGGGAGGATATCATCTCCGGCGAGTACATGCAGTACTACGAGAAAATGTACGGAAACCGCTGATGGGGCTGTTTTTGAATAATAAAAATATTCCAGGAAAATCACACAGGAGATATCTATGAAAGGTATAATATTGGCCGGCGGCTCCGGCACCAGACTTTATCCGCTTACAATGGTAACATCCAAGCAGCTTTTACCGATTTACGACAAGCCCATGATCTATTACCCTCTGTCGACTCTGATGTTAGCAGGGATACGTGATATTCTTATCATATCAACGCCAACGGACCTTCCGAATTTTGAAAAACTGTTGGGAGACGGTTCTCATTTCGGTGTAAATCTTTCGTACAAAGTCCAGCCCTCTCCGGACGGATTGGCTCAGGCTTTTATCCTGGGAGACGAGTTTATAGGTGATGATGCCTGTGCTATGGTTCTCGGCGATAACATCTTTTACGGAAACGGGTTTGGCAGGATGTTAAGGGCAGCAGGTAAAAATGCTGTGGACAACGGAAGAGCATCCGTATTCGGATACTTTGTTCCGGATCCGGAAAGATTCGGTGTTGTAGAGTTTGATGCAGAGGGAAAGGCTATCAGTATAGAGGAAAAGCCTTCTGCGCCGAAATCCAATTATGCAGTGACAGGTCTGTATTTTTACCCCGCAGGCGTTGCGTCAAGGGCAAAAGAAGTGAAACCTTCTGCCAGAGGTGAGCTTGAGATCACAACATTGAATGAGATGTATCTGCATGATGGTTTATTGGATGTTCAGCTTTTGGGCCGCGGTTTCGCATGGCTTGATACGGGTACGATGGATTCCCTTGCGGAAGCCACATCATTTGTACAGATGATACAGTCCCGTCAGGGCATTACAATCTCGGCACCTGAAGAGATCGCATACATAAACGGCTGGATCGGAAAAGAAAAGCTTACGGAATCCGCTGAGCTTTACGGCAAGAGTCCATACGGCATATATCTCAAGGCTGTTGCACAGGACAAGATCCGCTATTAAAATTGCGGATCGAAGGTAGCTGTCAGTTCAGCCTGCAACCTGTGGTCGAGGAACCGGCAGGATTTGAGGCATCAAAAGGATCACGAAGTGACCTTTCCGTGATCAGTCTGACCGGGGGTTAACTAAGTGATTAACTGAGAACACATAAGAAGGTATACAAATGCAGGTAGAAATCTACTCCGACGGCTCCAGCCGTGGAAACCCAGGTCCGGGCGGATATGGCACAGTGTTAAGGTACGTAACTCCGGATGGAGAAGAACATATAAAGGAACTCTCCGGAGGGTACTCACTTACCACAAACAACCGCATGGAACTGTTGGGTGCGATCGTCGGATTTGAAAATCTGAAAAGACCATGTGATGTGGTGTTCACATCCGATTCCAAATATGTGACAGATGCTTTCAATCAGGGCTGGATTTATAACTGGCAAAAAAAGGGCTGGGTCAAGAGCGATAAGAGCAGAGTGAAAAACCGCGATCTGTGGGAGAGGCTTTTGGCAGCAGTCGCTCCGCATAAGGTGACTTATGTGTGGGTAAAGGGGCATAACGGACATCACTTCAATGAGAGGTGCGATGCGCTTGCCACGGCGGCAGCGGATGCGGGTAACCCGGAAGAGAATATGGAATAACAGCTTTATTTGGTTGATATGGGATTATGGTCAGGCGGGGAGCAGCTCCGGCGGAGTGATATCTGACGAGGTGAAGTACAGTTTGGTATAGATAAAACGTGTTGTTGCGCGGATATAAAAGGGAGGATGATATGCCAAATCCAATGGATATGATGAAGATAGTGAATGATTGGAGCAAGTTTTCCAACACTCATCCAAAGTTCGTGAGTTTTTTGAATGTAGTTATGGCTCAGGGGATCAGCGAAGGTGATGTTATAGAGATTACAGTCACCAAAAAAGACGGGGAACCCATCACTTCGAATATGAGGGTGACGGAGTCAGATATAGAGATCATCAATGATTTGAAAAGTCTGAGATGATGTCACCGGTATAGAAATATTGGTTTGTAATAAAATCGAATAGTGCTAAAAATCAAAGCCTGCTCGTTTGATGAGCAGGCTTTAGCAATACGATTTTTTTGTGGAGAGGGTAGTGTCAAGTGACCTATGAAAGAACGAGCCGAAAAAATAAGGCTCAAATTGAACCTTGAAAACTTATCTGTAAATAAACCAGACGGCTCTCCGAGGGCTTAGGGCTCTGCCCTAAGAACCCGCAAGGGACTCGTCCCT
>JAFYAD010000109.1 GCA_017540915.1 Lachnospiraceae bacterium | reverse complement strand
TATACCCAGCGGCTTTTTCTCATCATCATACATTTCACAGTCCCTCATTATCTGTTTCAGATCTGTGACATAAGGTTTACCATCTCTATGGCAGACAGGGCACAGTCATAACCCTTGTTTCCGCCCTTGCTGCCCGCTCTCGATATAGCCTGCTCAATGTTCTCTGTGGTGATGACGCCGAAGAGAGTGGGAACGCCTGTTGAAAGACCCACATGAGCCACGCCCTTTGAAACCTCATTGCAAACATAATCATAATGTGTCGTATCGCCGCGGATAACTGCGCCGACGCAGATGATAGCGTCGTACTTGCCGGAAGCGGCCATCTTCTGTGCTGCCAGCGGGATCTCAAAAGCGCCGGGAACCCATACCGCTGTGATGTTGTCCTCGGAAACACCGTGGCGCACAAGACCGTCCACTGCTCCTCCCAGGAGCTTATTCACGATGATCTCATTAAAACGGGATGCCACAATGCCGACCTTCATACCATCTTTTGCTACCAGTTTACCCTCTACCAGATTGACCTCTTTCATTTTTGAATCTCCTTTTTGAATTTCTTTTTAATCTTGTTTTTTTTACCTGTTTTAATCTCATTTTTGTTATATCATCATTTTACTTTTGCTCAACATTCAATGTTTATCTACTGTTTTCCAGTCAACTCTTGATGTACATATATCAATCACATTATCCTCAAGCTGATTCATGCCGCAAGTTTTGTCAGCTCTTTTTGTGGTTCTGTCATCTACAATTTTATACCGTTAAAAATATGTCCCATCTTCTTCTGCTTGGTCTGCATATAGAAAAGATCATACTTTTGCGGCGCGATCTCTATGGGAACGCGTTCCTTTATCTCAATGCCGAAATCCGACAGCCCGTATACCTTGTCCGGATTGTTGGTCAGAAGTCTTAAGCTCTTCACTCCCAGGTCTTTTAATATCTGGGCACCAACCCAGTATTCTCTCAGATCAGGTGCAAATCCCAATTTAACATTTGCCTCAACCGTGTCAAATCCCTGCTCCTGAAGCTCATAAGCTCTGAGTTTGTTGATAAGGCCGATGCCTCTGCCCTCCTGTCTCATATAGAGGACAATGCCTCTGCCTTCCTTTTCGATCATCTTCATGGCAGCTTCCAGCTGCTCGCCGCAATCGCATCTGGCAGAGCCGAAAACATCACCTGTCAGACACTCCGAGTGAACCCGGCACAGCACGTTCTCTCCATCGCCAACATCGCCTTTTATGACTGCCACGTGATGCTCTCCCGTGATGTCATTCACAAAGCCTGCAATCTTGAACTCTCCGTATTTGGTAGGGAGAGCTGCATCAGCCATCCGTACCACATGCTTTACGTTGGTGCGGATATAATCCTGAAGGTCTTTTATGGTGATGAACTTAAGCCCCAGTTCCTTAGCCAGTTCTATAAGCTTTGGTGTACGCATCATGGTGCCGTCATCATCCATAACCTCACAGCACACGCCGCATTCCTTTAGCCCCGCCAGTTTTAAAAGATCCACCGTGGCCTCGGTGTGACCGTTTCGCACCAGCACTCCGCCCTCTCTGGCTGTGAGTGGAAATACATGTCCGGGTCTTCTGAAATCTCCGGGTTTTGAATTCTCATCGCAGCATTTGCGGATAGTGTAGGATCTCTCCTTTGCGGATATTCCCGTGGTGGTATCCACATGATCTATGGCCACCGTAAATGCAGTGGAGTGATTGTCCGTGTTTTCCGCCACCATGGGCGGAAATCCCAGCTTTGAGGCAAGGGCCGCACTCATAGGGGTACATATCAGCCCCTTTGCCCGGCTCGCCATCAGATTGATATTCTCCTGCGTTGCAAACTCACCTGCACAGATGAAGTCGCCTTCATTCTCCCTGTCGGGATCGTCCGTCACCAATATGATGTGACCGGCCTTTAACTCCTCTATTGCATCCTCTATTGAATCGTACTGATATTCCATCGTTGCTCCTTATCGCTGCTTTCTTTGATCACAATCCGTTTTTGACTATACAGTCCGGATCTTCTGTAACCATAAGTTTTCACACATGTTTCCAAACCAACTTATACCGTTAATCTATCTCAACAGTTCTAACATCTCCCGGGTGACAGAACCACCGGCATTGCCGCGTCCTAAATCTACTCCCATGAGCTTTTGGACATATTTTCCCACTATGTCATTTTCCAGATTTACTGTGTCGCCCGGCTTTTTATCTGCCAGTATCGTGACATCCAGTGTGTGAGGTATGACAGAAACACTGAAGTCATTATCCGTTACCGCCGCCACCGTAAGGCTGATGCCGTCGATACATATGGATCCCTTCTCCACTATCAGATCCAATATCTCCGGTGTGGCCTTTATCCTTATCCATATGGCGTTTTCTTCGCGCCTCATGTCTGCGATAGTACCCGTGCCGTCTATATGACCGCTCACTATATGACCGCCGAAACGACCGTCGGCAGGCATTGCCCGCTCTAGGTTTACCTTATCCCCCTTTGAAGCCGCTTTCAAGGAGGAACGTCGCACGGTTTCCGCCATGACATCCGCCGTAAAAAAACCGCTCCCCATAGACGTCACTGTGAGGCAGATTCCGTTAACCGCAATGCTGTCCCCAACCTTCGTCCCTTCCAGCACTTTGCAGGCTTTTATCTCGATAGTCCCGGACTTTCCTTTTATATCAAGGCGTCTGATCACGCCCGTCTCTTCCACTATTCCTGTAAACATGTGACCTCCACAAAGCCGTCAAAATCACCGTCCAAAACAGATAACATTGTAGCACGGACCAGCCGATTTTGCAAACTATTAGGCTCTTTTCGTACAAAAAAGCTACACCCTGTTCGAGTGCAGCTTTCACGAAAAACATTATTTCATTTTGTTCCTCACATAGGTCAACAGCACATCGTCACCGATCCTGTGAACATCCTCCAATATGAGCTCCGGCGAATCCCCGATAGATCCGATCCCGGTGCCTTCCACAGGGCTCTTTGCATCTGCGCCACCAAAGATTTTCGGTGCCACAAAACATTCCACCCGATCAATCAAACCTGCTGCCCTGAGGGAATCATTCAGGGTTCCTCCGCCTTCCACGAAAACACTGTCTATACCGGATTCCCCGAGATTTTTTATCAGCGCAGCCACATCCACCCGTCCGTCAATTCCCGGCACATTCATGAGTTCAACGCCGCATTCGCTCAACGCTTTTTGTTTGGAAAGATCTCCGTCTGCGAAAGCCACGATAGTACGTATATCCTGCGCAGTCCTGACAATGTTACTCTCCACAGGTACCCGAAGGTGGCTGTCGCATATCACGCGCACAGGAGATTTAAGACCTTCGATCCGGACATTCAGCATCGGATCGTCGGCGAGCACTGTTCCGATCCCCGCCATGATAGCCATATACCTGTGGCGCATCCGCTGGACCTCGAACCTGGCATCCTCCCCTGTGATCCATTTGGACTCACCTGTGGCAGTGGCGATCTTTCCGTCGGCGGTCATGGCGTATTTTAAAACCACATACGGTATCTTTTCGGAAATGTATTTAAAAAACACAGGGTTCAATGCATCGCATTCATCCCTCAAAAAATCCTCCGTCACCTCCACGCCGTGATCCCTCAGGAACGCAACTCCCTTGCCGTGAACCAGGGGATTCGGATCCCTCGAACCGATGACAACATGTTTGATCCCCGCTTCAACAATGGCTTCGGTACAGGGCGGCTGTTTTCCGGTGTGACAGCAGGGCTCCAATGTGACGTACATCGTGGCATCTTCTATGAGACCTTCCGTCCCTGCATGACCTGTAGCTTTCTCATCAAAAGGGATATCCTCTGAGACACACATTTTTATCAGCTCATCCTCGAATATCCCTTCAGAAAAATTTTTAAGTGCATCCCGCTCGGCATGAAGATCACCGTATCTGTGATGATAACCGCCCGCGATCACCTTTCCGTCCTTCACTATGACTGCACCCACCATGGGATTCGGGTTCGTATACCCCTCACCCTTTCGGGCAAGCTCTATGGCAAGGCGCATGTATTTTTCACCGGTTTCCTGCCGCACGCTCATGGCAACATCCCCTTGTATTATCTCTAATGACACGATTTGTAAATAAATCGTTACTATTCACAGTTGTCCCAATGTGTATTCCGGCACGCCTACATACACCCACCCTGCTGTTCGTGCCTCACCTAATTAACTGCGAATAGTAACAATGAATCGCCTGTCGCTTTGCGATCCCCGGCAGGAATTGCATCATGCCCCCGTGCATGATACGTATTCCCCTATCGGTCACTTGTCAAAACATTCAAAAACAGTTCCCTGATCCGGGAATCGGGATTTGCCCCAAAAGCTTCCGCCGACGCATCCGGCAGGAATCCCCCTGCCATAAATGAGTGGCCGCCGCCGTTTCCGATACCTTTGAGAGCCTCAGCCACCAGCTTTCCGGCATCCACATCCGATGTGTTGGATCTGACCGAAAACTTGTAACCGTCCTTGCGGCGTGCGTAGAGTATCGCCACATCCACCTCATCAAGGGAAAGTATAAAATCAGCCACCGTCGCTATCCTGGCGTCCGGGCAGGCAAAGGGTATTCCCGCAAAACCCACCGTCCCGAATATTTCTATATTCTCTATAGCCGCGCCGTACGCCTTCAGATCACTGTATTCCATGTTGTTCTGCTCGAGATCTGTTATGATATCTGCCGATGCATACCCGAAAAGATACTCATACATCAATATGTCTTCCAAAGTAACACCTCTGGTGAAATGCAGAGTATCCATCTTAAGTCCGTACAAAAGTGCCGTTGCGGTATCTGCATCCGGAGTCACGCCCAATTCTTTATAGTACTCAGCTATCAGCGTAGCGCAGCTTCCCACTCTCCTGACATCAAGATACCTGAATTCCTCCCCGCTGTCTATCAGCGGATGGTGATCTATACACGCGACTTCATCACCGGGAAGATCCCTGATATTCCCTCCAAACTTTTGAGAATCAATGCATATCACAGGATCCTTTTCAGACATGGGCTGTTCCAGTTCGTCATATGACGATATCGAAATACGGCCAAGATCCGTCATCTTCTTGGTGTTCAGACGGTCGATCTGCCCCACAAATACAAGCTCACTTTTTATATTGAAATGTTCCAGCAGCTTCACAAGTCCGAAACCGCTGCCAATGGCATCCGGGTCCGGAAAATTATGTGTCTGGACAAACACCCTCTGTCCTCTGATAGTCTCCAAAAAGGCGAGAAACTTCTCTTTTTCCATGATGTAGCTTCCTTCCGCTCTGAATTCGTATGGCGCGCTTCTGCAACATAAAACCACAGGCTGCATACGGATAATATTCCGATGAAACTTAGTAATCTATAATAACACGCCCTGTATATTTTTGCAAACATTTACAGACACCAATTGAGTAGGAGGCGGCCATGAGGCCGCCGACCTCTCACACCACCGTGCGTACCGTTCGGTACACGGCGGTTCAACCAACTTAACAAGTGACACACTTTTCGGTGTAGTAGTCAAGCATGGAGATTAGCCCAAAGTTGG
>JAFYAD010000108.1 GCA_017540915.1 Lachnospiraceae bacterium | reverse complement strand
CCTCAATCAGTGCTATAATGTTCATGGGTGTTGGTTCTCCTTTCGGTTTTTGTTTTTTGGTCGAAAACTATTATACCTCAGGGGCCAATACCCATTCTATTATTTTTTTATTCAACTGACAAAATCTTCACTCCATTGATACTCTCATTCGGTTTTGCTCATTAAAGATACAGCCTTTCCCGCCTCAAATTTCACCGAACGGGTATCCCCGGAGATGACAACCTTTCCGGTGCAGTCCCTGTCGGATACGATCACTATATCCTTTGCCTTTCCGTCCTCCCAGCTTATGGATACCGTGAATCCGCCTCTGGCTCTCAACCCCGAAACGCTGCCCGCATGCCACTCCTCCGGCAATGCAGGCAGAATCTCAATGCATCCGTCGTGACTCTGCAGCAGCATCTCCGCGATACCTGCGGCGCCGCCGAAATTCCCGTCTATCTGGAAAGGCGGATGATCGTCAAAAAGATTGGGCAGGACCGATTTTCTCAAAAGCTCTTTCACATTAAATAAAGCCTTGTCTCCATCGTGAAGTCTCGCATACATATTGATGATCCAGGCTCTGCTCCAGCCGGTATGTCCTCCGCCGCCTGCAAGCCTTCGCTCCAGGGTCTTCCCTGCAGCTTCCGCCAGCTCCGGTGTATTTGATCATGTTATCTGAGAGCCGGGACAAAGTGCGAACAGCTGTGATATATGCCTGTGACCTACATCCGTCTCCTCGTAGTCCTCATACCATTCCTGAATCTGACCGTGTTTGCCGATGCTGATGGGAGGAAGCTTCCCAAGGGCTTCCGAAATCTCACCTGTAATATCATCTTCAATCCTCAAAACCTTCGCAGCGTTGATACAGTCGTTGAAAAGCTCCCGCATTATCTGGCTGTCCATGGACGCGCCCTTGCATATAACTCCCTTTTCCCCGCTCGGCAATCTATATTCATTCTCCGGCGACAGACTGGGTACTATGGTGATATACCCCCCGTCTTCGACTGCAAAATCCAGCAAAAAACGCGCTGCCTCCAACATAGTGTTGAAATGGCCGCGCAGGAACTCTTCATCCTGCGTAAAGACATAGTGTTCCCAAATATGAAGGCAGAGCCACGCGGCTCCCATCACCCAGTAGGACGAAGAAAGACAAACATCCTGTGGTGCGGTATCCGCCCATATATCCGTGTTGTGATGTGCCATAAAGCCGCGGCATCCATACATGACCTCCGCTGTGTGCCGTCCGTTCTCACGCATCCTCTCAATATGATCGAAGAGCGGCAGATGACATTCCGGCAGATTACAGGTTTCCGCAGGCCAGTAGTTCATCTCTGTATTAATATTGATAGTAAACTTGCTGCCCCAGGCCGGAGTCATACTCGCATTCCACAGTCCCTGAAGATTGGCAGGCAGAGAGCCCGGACGGCTGCATGATATGAGAAGATATCTGCCGAAATTAAAGAACAGCTCTATCAGCTTGTTGTCAAGGGCAACCTCACGATATGACGCCAGTCTTTCCGGCGTCGTAAGATCCGAACACGCACAGCCGTCATCAAAAAGTGAAAACTTCACCCTGTCATAAAGCCTGTGATAATCCTCCAGGTGTCTTTCCAGAAGCTTATCCCAGCCAAGTTCTGTCGCTTTATCCAGGTTATCCAGCACCACAGACTTTGGATCCTCATCATAAAATGTGGTGTCAGCCGCCAACAGTATGGTGGCGCTGTCAGCATTTTGTACTATTATGTTATCGCCCAGTGCATAGACCTCTCCGTTATCCGCCAGAACACGCGCACCACAGAACAGTTCCACTGCCCCCTTACCTCCGCACTGAGCCGACATTAACAGCGTGTCCTCCGCGACAGCCCCGATGCTGTCCGCAAACTCATCAAAAGCCGGATGGCGGTAGGTCTGCGTCTGATAAGGAGAATAATCCCAGGTCGGATTTCCCCTTGCTATACGCACATGAAATGACAAAGACGCCGGTCTGTCCGCAGTCAGTCTGACTGCCATTACCTTATCCGGGAAGCTAGCGATATACTGTCTATGAAAGCGAACTCCGGCACGGCAGTATTCCGTATCCGCCACCGCATTTTCAACATGGAGGTGGCGTCTGTACTCCGTTATCTCGTCCCTCTCTCCCTCAAATAAGATATAGAGATTTCCCAGTGGCTCGTAATGTGCCTGCTCCTCCGGGGTTCCCGAGAGAGCAAACGTACAGAGCTCCTGCGCTTCACGTATTTTCCCATCAAAAATAAGACGGCGTATCTCAGGGAGGTTTTTAAGGGCAGAAGGATTATTCCTGTCCCGCTTACCGCCATGCCATACGCTGTCTTCATTAAGTGCCACAAGCTCTGTATAAGGCTTTCCATATACCATCCCGCCGAGCCTGCCGTTTCCGATGGGAAGGGCCTCGTTCCAGCTTTCGGCAGGATGGTCAAAATATATAGTGTTACCGGCTTTGTCCATATTATGCCCGTTTCTCTCTGTAATGCTGCTGTTTGAAGCAGTGTACATTCATCGTTTGCTCTTTGAACCGCTGATGCGAAGTATCTGCAGGAAAAGATTGATGATGTCAAGATAAACATCAAGCGCCGAGTCCACAGCCGAGTCAACGGTAGAGGGAGCAGACTGGGCCTTATGTATATCATATCCGATATACAGACTGAAAATACCGGCGGAAATATAGGCGACAATGATAAAAGGTCTTCCCAGGATAAGCTCTATGATGAATACCACCAGGATCGCTATCAGTGCCACCATCAAAAAGCCGCCTATCTTCTCCATAACATCCGGAACCAGCACGGATACAACCGCCATCAGAGCCGTAAGTTCCAAAGTGATCACAAAGGAGTGAGTCACCACCGCCGAGCTCAAGCCGCCATAGCTTTCCACTATGACAGACAGCACCAGTCCGAAAGGCACCACCAGCATGTTGTATCCCAAAAAGCTGATAAGCGGATTGTCGGATTTTCTCGCAATATAAGTCCCCAGCAATCCCATGATCAGATACACCAGTGAAAGTATCAGCGGATGTATGGATCTTGCATAATCCAAACCGAACTTGCACAGGATAATATTCAGTAAAAGACCGTACCCCAGGGTTCCACCCATTATGATGTTGAAGGTCCTGCGTGGAATCTCATCAGACAATGTATCCTGATATGCTCTGTCAGATGAGTAAACACCACTCATATGTGTTTTGTTGAAATCATCCATAATGTCTCCCTTCCGTGCCGGAATATCACCTTGATGGCATCATATCCACTCAATATACATCATCCCGGTCACCCGAAGGTTATTGTACCATCATAAAATGTACCCGTCAATCACTTTGACAGGGGCATGATGGCGGGCCTTTACTATGTCACAGCCTTCAAAAAACCTGACCGAATACCAATCATGCCCTGATAGACCATGCTATATTCCTCTTATTAAAATACAGGCGTATCGTCTTCATCTGTCCGAAAACGGCTATCTTGCATTCAAATATAAGAT
>JAFYAD010000107.1 GCA_017540915.1 Lachnospiraceae bacterium | reverse complement strand
GAGCTGTTTGAAAAATACAGGGATGAAATATCTCTCAGCATAACGTAATGACACATAAATAAAGGTTTTTGTTACATATCAAAAAGACTCATCTGGTGATACTTTTCCGGCAACTCAAACATATATCTGAAACAGTCGTCAGGTTTGTACAGGATTCCGTTTTCTTCACAGATGCGGCGGAACAGCTCCTTAAGTTCAGCTGCATTTGGGCTTTGAAGTTCGTATGCGTTTCCGTATTCTTTCACATAACGTTCCTTCATTCCGGGGAAGTGCTTATCCAACGCCTCATAAAAGTATTCCCTGTCGCCTTCCCTCAGTGTCAGTCCCATTCCGAAGTCTATAATGCCCTTTACTCCCACTCTGACACACTCTTTTAAGATCGCCGTGATATTCTCCTCTGTATCGTTGATAAAGGGCAGTATAGGGGTCAGCCATACAACGGTGGGTATCCCCCTCTTTCCCATTTCTTCAAGGACTTCGATCCGTCTTTTTGTATTGCATACATTTGGTTCTATGATGCTGCAGAGTTCGTCGTCATAGGTGGTTAGTGTCATCTGGACCACACATTTGGTACAACTGTTTATCTCTTCTAAAAGATCGATATCCCTGAGTATGCGGTCAGATTTTGTCTGTACCGTGGCTCCAAAACCGTTTCTCAGGATTATCTCCAGGCATTTCCTTGTGAGCTTAAGCTCCTCTTCACAGTGCATATAAGGATCAGACATGGCTCCGGTGCCGATCATCCCTTTCTTCCTCTTCGACCGCAGGGCCTTTTCCAGGAGTTCCGGCGCATTCTGCTTTACCTCTATATCTTCAAAGGGATGGGTAAACTGATAACAGCTGCTCCTGCTGTCACAGTATATACAGCCATGGCTGCAGCCCCGGTAAATATTCATTCCGAACTGGCCGTTGTGGCCGTTCAATATGCCTTTTGCGTTTACGAAATGCATCTCTTTTACACTGCTCCTTAATGCATAGCCTGTCCGGGATTGGCTATCCCTTTACCCCTGTTAAATACCATCATGATATCAAGGTTTTTATCCAATGCAACCAGATCGGCTGATTTTCCCGTTTCTATACTGCCGGTCCTGTTATAGATGCCGATGGATTTTGCCGGATTCACTGCCGCGCACTTTACCGCAGTTTCAAGAGATATCCCCATTTTCAGGACGGCGTTCCTCAGACAATCCATAAGGTTCACAACACTTCCCGCTATGGTCCCATCCGGAAGTGTGGCCCGGTTTCCCTGCTTTTTAACGGCAAGGCCTCCCAGCTCATAGTCCCCGTCAGGCATACCTGCAGCCTCCATGCTATCGGAAATGAAAATAACCCTGTCACTGCCAAAGAGCTTAAGGGTATTTCTCACCATAGACGGATGCACATGTATCCCGTCACAGATGATCTCAACTTCTACATTCCCGTTATCAACCGCCGCCGGAACAGGGCCGGGATACCTGTGGTTAATTGAATTCATGGCATTGTAAATATGGGTCATGTGATGGACACCCCTGTCAAATGCCTCTTTTGCGGTATCATAATCCGCAGCGGAATGAGCAAAGGAGATCTTTACCCGCTCTTTATTCTTATCAATAAAATCCATGGCTCCGGGCAGTTCCGGAGCTATATCTACAAGCTTTATTAGTCCACCTGACGCTTCCATGACAGCATAAAAAAAGTCCGTATCCGGATCCCGTATATATTCGGGATTCTGGGCTCCCTTTTTCTCACGGGAGATAAAAGGCCCTTCCATATTGATCCCGGCCAGGCCTGCTCCGCCGTTACTTTTATAGGAAAAAGCGGCTTTCGCAATGGATATAAGCATGTCCTTAGGCAGTGTCATGGTGGTAGGGCAAAAACTCGTGATGCCGTTTGCTTCCTCATATCGGGCAATGAGCTCTATCGATTCTCTGCTGCCCTCACAGAAATCATGCCCCATACAGCCGTGAAGGTGGATGTCTGTAAGACCCGGGATCAGCATTAAGCCTGACGCATTTATCATTTCAAAGCCGGCGGCAACGTCCGGTTCTTCAATAAAGAAACCATCTCTGATAAAAACATCATGTTTTCTGAAGACGTGATCTTTATCAAAAACCTCTGCTCCGGTGATCCTGTAATCCAATACGCTCTCCTTTTACACAATCACTCTTTATGTGCCGTTATGATGGTATAGCTGCTGGCGTTGACTGTGATCACGCAGCCATCTATACGGACATACCAGTTCTTTCCCTGCCTTGTGATATCGGCATTCCGGTCCAGGATCTTCGTCTTGCACCACTCTACAACATCAACATTATCCAGACCAAGATTTTTCCTGATCCGGTCCACACCCATTTCCGTAGTATGTACTTTGTCTATATTATCGATTAAAACATTACTCATTACTTATAACTCTCCATGCTTCCACCAGCCGTTCCAGATCCCATGCAGCGTTGGCAGGGCTTGTGGAAGGCAGACAATGCGCTTTTATTCCGAGCACCGGCTCTATGTATCTGATATAGTATTTTTCGGCTGTTTTCCCATTGACATAGATTGCCCGGATATCGGCAGAATCTATTATCATCTTCAGATCGTTAGCCTTCACATTCCTGATGGAAGAATCCGCCGATCCCTCTATTTCGCACGAATGGATAACATCCCAGACGGCAATATGATTTCTCAGTAAAAAGTCCCGCTTTTCTTCAATAGTCTTCGGAACTGCTTCAGACATAATGGCAGCGGTTACCTTCCAGAATCTGTTCTGTGGATGACCATAGAAAAAACCTGCTTCCCTGGACTTAACGGAAGGGAAACTGCCAAGTATCAGTATTTTAGAGTTTTCGTCATATACCGGAGGAATAGGGTGTATTGTAGTCATATCACCAGCACTTGGAACACTTGGATAACCCTTTTTGCTTTGCTTCAGCTTCAGTAATCTGCGTTGCTTTTTGAGGATTCATATTTCCGCAGTTGTTTTTGCTGTGATAACAGGAACCGGTGGCTGATTGCCATACAAGAGAACCGGTCGTACTGTTTGACTTGCTGATGGAATCATCTGTTGATGAGGAAGAATCTTTGCTTACTTGCGGGGGATTGCATTTGCTGCAAGGACGTAATCCCTTTTTTACGGCATTATCAACAGTTGTTTCTATTTTACTTTTGCTTAAAGAACTACAATTCCCGGAATGATAGCATTTGCCGGTTTTTGTAATATATACAACTGTTGATCCTGTGGCTGCATAGGCTCTGTTCCCCGTAGAACAAATTCCGGCCAACGAAATAAAGACAAATGATAATACAAGGATATATTTTTTTAATGCACCGATTGCTCTTTCTTTCATCTTTATTCCCCCTCAAAACGATCAATGATCAACATATAAAATGATACAACTCTGAAGGTATCTTTGCAAGAAAATCCACAGGATTAATGGATCAATACTACCTAGAGAAATGGGGCACATGTGACCCGTGAGGAGGAAATGGGGGATTAAGCCACACTTTCGAAGGAGAAAGAGCAGGTGACACGGAGGAACGTGTGACTTAAAAGTGGTGAAATGTGGGATTGAGCCACAAATCCGCTAGAAAACGAGCCGTGGAAACAAAGGAACATGTGGCTCGGAAGGAGAAAAGCGGGGATTGAGCCACATTTCCACAAGAAAACGAGCCGTGGAAACAAAGGAACGTGTGGCTCGGAAGGAGAAAATTAGGGATTGAACCACAAATCCACGAGAAAACATGCCGGGAAAGCAGAAAAAGTGTGACTTTTTAGAGAGGAAAAGCCGAAAGCGCATTTGTCTTGACAATTCCGTGATACAAAAATAAGATGACTTGTAGGAGAGGTGAGCAGGTAATGCCGGTTTTTTTCTTTGTTTTGTGGATCATCTTTAACGGAAAGATCACGGCGGAGATCGTTTTGATAGGTCTTCCGGTGACGGCAGCTGTTACCCTCTTTGCCTGTCGCGTCTTAGGTTATCCCCTCCGTAATGACTTGAAAATACTTAGGAATTTACCCATTCTGTTGCTATATATCCTGAATCTTATCCGGGAGATCGTTGTCGCTGCCACCTCTGTCATGGGGATGGTCTGGAGCGCTAAGGATCCGGAACCCGTTATCGTGGAGTTTCATTCCGGCTTTGATTCCAGGCTGCAGAATGTTTTGCTGGCTAATTCCATCACCCTGACTCCCGGGACCATTACGGTGTTCCAGGAGGGGGATCGTTTTGTTGTCCACTGTCTGAGGCCGGAGTACGCCCGGGGTATAGAAGACTCTTCTTTTGTAAGATTATTGAGGAAAATAAAGTGAGTATAGAAACAGCTTATCAGATAATTTTCTCGGCTGCCCTGATCTGGTTTGCAATCCTGATCTTAGCCATGCTTATCCGCTCCATCATAGGGCCACGGATCACAGACCGGATCCTGTCCATCAACATGATCGGAACTATGGTCATCTGCTACATCACCATATTATCCCGACTGCTGAATGAAAGCTACTTAAATGACGTGGCCCTGATCTATGCCATGATCAGCTTTATTTCCGTTTTGATATTAGCT
>JAFYAD010000106.1 GCA_017540915.1 Lachnospiraceae bacterium | reverse complement strand
GTCACACCTACCTCTTCGGGGTCAATGTTCGGAACCCATGCGGAGAAATCAACCATCATGGATGATATTATCTTAACTTCTCTGTTCTCTGTCTGAACGAAAACATACTCCACGGCAGCATCCTGGATCTTGTCGGCAAGATCCCTGTCCACTGTGGTGCCTGCTGCAGCGATAACCTCACCGGTTGAAGGATCGGTAACATCCTGCGACAGAGTATGTCCGTAAAGACGATGACGGAACGAAAGCTTTTTGTTAAACTTGTAACGTCCGACCTTTGCAAGATCATAACGTCTTGCATCAAAGAGCATTGCATTCACAAGGCTCTGGGCATTATCTACCGACAGCGGCTCACCCGGACGTATCTTTTTATAGAGCTCCAGAAGACCTGATTCGTAGTCTGTAGCAGCATCTTTTTCAAAGGAAGCCAAAAGCTTCGGTTCCTCGCCGAAATACTCTAAGATCTGGGGATTAGTCCCGAGACCGAGGGCTCTTAAGAAAGTCGTGATGGGGAGTTTCCTGTTTCTGTCCACTCTCACGTAAAAAACATTATTGGAATCCGTCTCATACTCCAGCCATGCACCACGGTTTGGAATAACCTGGCATGAAAAGAGTTCTTTTCCGTATTTATCCCTGGTGATACTGTAATAAATTCCCGGCGAACGAACCAACTGGCTTACGATAACACGCTCCGCGCCGTTGATGACAAAGGTACCTGTCTCTGTCATAAGCGGAAGATCACCCATGAAGATCTCATTGTTGACAACCTCTCCGGACTCTTTGTTGAGGAGGCTGACAACAACCTTAAAGGGTGCAGCGTAAGTGGCATCACGCTCCTTGCACTCGTTGATCGTGTATTTCTTCTCGTCTTCACAGAGTTTGAAATCCACGAAATTAAGGCTCAAGTGCCCCGCATAGTCCTCGATAGGCGAGATATCCCTGAAAACCTCTCTCAGTCCATCATTCAGAAACCATTGATAGGAATCTTTCTGAACCTCGATAAGATTGGGCATCTCCAGGACTTCCTTCTGACGCGAGTAGCTCATACGAAGGTTTTTCCCGGCTTTGACCGGACGAATTCTGTTTTTCTCCATCGACTTACACCTCGTTTGAATTGTATGGCAGTTCTCGGATTCACAGCAAAACAAATCTACGGATCCCTCTGTAGACCTGATTTCTGACGGTTCCATGGGAAAAAGCTGCCACGGTTATATGAAATTGCACAAAAGTGCAAGCTATAGGATAACACAAGCCCACACTTTTAGTCAATCATTTTTTTGAAAAATCGCAAATTCTTTTTTATCCGTCACCGGTAGCTTTAATTCATATATTCCATTATCCTGTCGGTGGCATGACCGTCGCACCCCGACATGAACTTCTGCCTGAAGTCCGCAACCCGTTTCCGGTCACCTGCCTCAAAACTTCCCGGCAGATCCTTTATGTATTCCGCAACTTCCGATGTCTTTGTATACACAGGTCCCGGCGTCATCTCCCCGTAATCATAGTAGAAGCCTCTCCAGTCGGAATAATCTTCTATATCATATGCAAAGAAGATCATGGGGCGCTCCATCAAAGAATACTCAAATACCAGAGACGAATAATCCGAAATACATACATCAGCTGCCACCAAAAGCTCGTCAATGGCCAGCTCATCCGAGACATCCCTGGCAAAGTCTTCGCAGCCCGCCGGGATCTCCGGCCTTTCTTTTATAAAAGGATGATGTTTGATCAACAAAAAATACTCATCCCCCAGCTTATCTTTAAGATATCCGATATCGAGCCTGTCAGGCGCCTGGGCAGTGGCAACCCGCCCCCTGAAAGTCGGCGCATAGAGGATGATCCTGCGTTCTCCTGCTTCCGGTATCACCCTTCTCACATTCTCACGGGATTCATTAAGAAACCTCTCATCAAAGAAAACATCGGTACGGCTCACGCCTATACCCTTTACGATCCCTGCATCATGTGGTATGTCCATGGACTGCTCGTAAGCCCACTCCACCTCCGGAGCGCTTACCGTTACAAGCGAGTACCCCTTATGATAAGGATACTTTCTGATCTCTTCCGAAGATTCTCCGAATTTAAGCTCACCGGTTGCGAGGCCGAACTTTTTGAAAGCTCCGCAGCCGTGCCAGAGCTGGATGAGTTTCGTCCCGGGCCTCAGATCTATATGCCCCAGTGCATTGGTGGAATCATTCAGAAAAACAGTCTTTGCGGTGGCAATATCCTTTAACATGGCAAGCACCCGCCTGACATACTCTCTCTTGCCCGTAAACGAAGTCCTTAGATACTGCTCGGATATGTTATATTTTCCCTCCGCCTTCAACCTGTCGTAGATATATCTGAAGCTTCCGCTCACTGCCGGCTCCCTGACTTCGATAAAAACAACCTTTCTCTCGTCGAGACGCCTGCGGGCATTTTTTTTATATACAGCGGGAAACAGCACCCTGATGGTGAGAAATTTGTAGCAATCCCGCATTATCTTCTTCACAATATCATGGGTTCCTTTTTTGAAACCCTTGTTTTTATAAATTTTTATGAGTTTTTTTAGCATATGCGATCAAAAGAAAAAACGACAAAAGGGACACGCATTCCCGCGTATCCCTTCAATAAACAAAGATGAATTACTTGATTGTAGCCTTTGCGCCTGCCTCTTCGAGCTGCTTCTTGATAGCCTCAGCCTCAGCCTTGGAAACGCCCTCTTTAACAACCTTCGGTGCAGATGTAACAAGGTCTTTTGCTTCCTTAAGACCAAGACCTGTGATCTCACGAACTGCCTTGATAACCGGAACGCCTGAACCCTCAGTAAGCTCTACATCGAACTCTGTCTTCTCCTCAGCTGCCTCTGCCGGGCCTGCTGCTGCTACTACAACGCCTGCTGCTGCAGATACGCCAAACTCTTCCTCACATGCCTTAACAAGGTCATTGAGCTCTAAAACGGTGAGGCCCTTTATAGCCTCGATGATCTCTGCTGTTGTCATCTTAAATTCCTCCAAATAAAATTAAATTGTCAAATGTTCTCCCGCAGAAGATTATGCCTCTGCCGGTGCTTCGTCCTTCTCTGCAATCTGTTTTACGACGCGAGCGAAGTTTGTGATCGGTGACTGCATGCTGCCAAGAAGTCTTGAGAGAAGTACTTCTCTTGAAGGTATCGCAGCGATAACCTTCATGCCCTCTGCATCATAGAAGTTTCCTTCTACAACGCCTGCCTTGAACTCAAGTGCAGGAGCTTTCTTTGCAAACTCAGCGATCACGCGTGCCGGAGCGGTAGCATCTGTCGCTGAAACAGCGATAGCATTCGGTCCGTCAAGTGCTTCAGAGAGCGACTCAAACGGTGTATCTTTGAATGCGCGCTTCATGTATGTGTTTTTGTAAACCTTGTACACGATGCCTTCCTCGCGGAGCTTTTTACGTAAAACAGTATCCTGCTCCACATTAAGACCACGGTAGTCTACGATGACTACTGACTGCGCATCTTTGATGCAGTCTGAGATCTCCTGAATGATAGGTGCTTTGATCTCTACCTTTGCCACAAGTTTTTCCTCCTTTTTCAGTGTGTTGCTAAAATCCCCAGGAGTACCTGCATTTATGATCAAAAAAACTCTCCATGCAGCCGCAAGGAGAGTGATAATGACTTAAATCAAAAGTACTAATCCCTCGGCAGGTTCATATAGGTTACGCTCAAATGAGCACCTGCTGTCTTCGGCAACCTCACGAATAGTATCACGACATCGTCAACATGTCAAGGCATTTTTCAAAAAAATTTTCAATACAACCGTTGCAACGGGAATCGAAATATGGCAGAATATTAACTGTTCAGAGCCCGGCTCTGAACAGTTATGCGAAATGTATATGTTGCAAACAATAATGATCGGTGAGGCTTACAAAATATGAAAAAACAACTTTTCGTTCATGCCGGAACACCCAAGACCGGCACCAGCGCCATTCAGATATACTGCTCCACCAACAACGAGCGTATAAAGGCAAACGGTGCGGTCTATCCGAATTTGGGCTTTGAGTTTCCGGGTATAGGCATAAACCGCAATGCTCACTTTTTGGTACACTCCATAAAAGGTGAGGACGGAAAGCGTGACAAGGCAGCCGAGGAAGCTCTCGTAGCCGAAGGTCTCGAAAAGCTCATGGCATATTTTGACGAATATGACAGGGTCATAATATCCGATGAAAACCTTTGGAACTCATCTTCTTTTAAGGAATCGCGTATAAAAACCCTGAAAGATGCCTGCGATGAAAAAGATGTCGAGATCAGATTTATAGTATATCTGCGCAGACAGGATACGTTAATCCAGTCTTACTGGGCCCAGCAGGTAAAAGAGAAATCCAGGCTCACCTTCAGGGAATACATAGAGACCGGCAAATACAGTTTTTTCAAGCTGGATTACAACTCAAGACTCAATGCACTCGCATCTGTTGTCGGAAAAGATAACATCATCGTAAGAGTATATGAAAAATCAGGCTATTACAAAGGCTCCATCACGGCGGATTTTCTGCACCTCACCGGCATAGAGACCGATGAGACCTTCGTGGAACCCGATCACATAATCAACCCCAGTCTCACCGGTCCAACCCTTGAGATCAAGCGCATCCTCAACAGCTACGAGGATTTCAGCCAGAAAAACAACTACCTCCTGCCGCTGCTGAACGCATATCAGCGGGATCATTATGACAGCGTTGCATACAAGAGCGCCGAATATTTCACCAGAGAAATGCACGAAACCTTTATGGCGCAGTACGAGGAATCCAACAAAACCGTTGCCCGCGATTATCTTGGCAGAGAAGACGGTCTGCTCTTCACGGAAGAGATTACCCTTCCGCCCGAGGAAAATGACGCAGCCCATTACGAAATGGAAGATATGGTACGAATATGCGGCGAGCTCATCATCCACCAGCATTTAGCCTTCGCTTCCATGAAAGAAAAACTGGATGAAAAAACCGCGGAATTGGCAGAAGCAAAAAAAGAACTCCGGGAGGCGCAGCGAAATCTTTCCTCTGCACAAAACAAGCTGGACTCAATGCTGGCATATTACAGTCAGGGATTTCTCAAACGCGGCACGGCAAAACTCAAAAAAGTCTTCTCAAAAAAATCATGACCATACATACAAAAGGCGGTGGACCCGGTCCACCGCCTTTTGTAATATCATTAATCTTCTGTCTGGTTTTCTTCTTCCGTCTCCTCAGCCTTCTTTTTAGTCTTTTTTACGATCCGTTTTATGACTTTGCTGTTACCCGCCGAATTCGACATGTATACTTTAACGGTCTTACCCGCCTTCGGCTTGTCGATCTTCACGGTGTATACATAACCGCCGCGGCCTTTTTTACACTTGGATGTCTTAAAGATCTTATTTCCGATCTTAACATTCACGGTCGCCTTGTCATAGCAGAATATCTTAACAGTCTTTGTCTCATCCGTGATCTTTTCCGTAATAAACTTAGGCTTCTCAGGTCTCGATTCCCGGACAGTCGTTGTGGCAACATCCTCAACATACCCGTTTTTGTCTCTCAAAACAGCCACTATCTTAGTGCCTGCTTTCGGGAAATCATCAAGGCTTATGGAAAAACTGTTGTCTTCCACATCCACGATACTCCAGTCATCACCTACCATAACGGCAAGTTCCTGACCTTTCTCCATATCATACACGAAGCCTTCTACCTCAAGGGCCTCGTCATTTAACGCCACGATCTCTATTCCCGGATTATTTACCAGCATATCCTCATAAGAGTCCACAACCGTCGTATATGTGGCGCTGTTTCTGGCAATATCTCTCACCGTATCGCTGGCCTTGACGGAAATATTTTTTCCGGCTTCAAGTCCCGGAATATCAAACACAAGGTTAGTCGTATCCGACGAGTTTACCGTTTGGCTGTACTCCTGTCCCATATATTTCACGGTGACAGTATAATCCGTATCATCTATAGGCTCGTTCAGTCTGACATAGACCCTGTTATCCGCATCCAAAACATCGTGTACGATCCGGGGTCTGTTCGGCGCCACATCCACGGACTCGAACTTCTGGACTTTGTTATACCTGTATATCCAGTCAATGGCATATACCTTTACCGTCGTGCCCGCATTGAGACAGTCAGTCTCCAATTCGAAATAGCCGTCATTATATACGTTGTACTCAACCTCTTTAACGGTGGCATTTTTTTTGTACAGGTCACTGTTTCTGTAATAATATCCGCAGCCTTTGGGGACATACACCATCCCGTTGTTGGCGACGGCTATTATCTTGGAATAGTTATCATCACTGAAATATCCGCAGATAAACTCCTCGGTATTATCTATGTCATTGACAGTGGGATAATTGGCACTCTTACGTAAAACCTCAGACTCTGTCACTGCGCTCTTTAAGCCGTCCAAAGTCTCTATCCACGCCTCGATCTTCCTGCCTGCCCTCTGGTATCCGACGTCCAGACTGAAGGTACCCTCAGGCGTAGCCCTCACTCCGTAAGTATTATCTCCTATGGAAACATAGACAGCCGCATTTGGGTCGCATGTGCCTGTAATAACAGTCTTTTTATTTGTAAAATTCCTGAGTACCGGCGCAGTCGCCTGTGTCCGTGAATAGTTATCAACCTTAAAATATTTGACGGTGGCATTTCCGAGTTTATCCACGGAGCGTGCGGTATAATCCCCGTTTTCCGTGATGGTAAAGCTCTTTGATGCAGTGATATTGACAGCTCCGGCCCATGCCTCATCATATGCGCCAAGAGTTCCCGGAGCATATTTGATCTCGGCAACGCCCGAAGGATCCGAGCTCTGCACCACAAGCCTTATATCATGATTGGTGATCTCCCGGTTCAGCTGACCCACTACCAGCAGCGGTCCGGTCTTGTCGTCCCCTGCCTTAGATCCGAATCTGGCTTTGTAATACGCGTACTTTCCCTTGTCTCCCAGCATATCCACATACCAGTCGAAGCCTTCCACCATCTCGTCGCTGGTCTCGGATGCTTTTACAAGATAACTGTCAGATTCCGGTACCGAAATCCTCCAGTTGTCATCCTGTTTTACGGAAAAAACGCCGTCTGCAGCCGTTCTCTTCAGATAGTCAACCAATAACAGTGTATTGTACTGACCGTTTCTGCCCAGCTTATGGCTCTCCTTGAGGGCTCCCGCGGGCTCATGATCATCCAGCGCATCGCTCACCAGTATGAGTTTCTGTCCATCGTTTATCTTCACACCGTTGCATGTCAGGGAACTTATGCGATGCGCAGTGGGATCGATGATCCTGCCGTCGTCATCGTACCTTGCAGGCGACGTCAGATCGATGGTGTACTCTATGCCGTCAAACACCGCAAAATCGGACCAGTCATCGATCTTTTCCGACGACAGTATAGGAATAAGATTCTTTGCCTTTACATATTTAGCGACGTTCTCATCTTCCCAGTCCTTATCGGGATCCGCCACGTTGTTATAGTAGCGCCCTACCCTGTATTCCAGCTGTTCCCTCAGCTTTGCCCCCGTTATCCAGTAGATAACCGAACGCTTTCTGCCGTATCTCTGAACATTCAGCGCGTCCCTCAGCGTGAAATCGTCATCTATGTAGAGGAAATCGTCCTGGGATTCGACACCCACCAGGTTGTAGCCCGTGGACGCCACCACGATGCAGTCCTTGTAATCGGGACAGTAATTTTTTATGTATTCAAGTCCGTACTGTATCTTCGCCTCATTGGCAGCCTGCATGGCCGCATTGTCTTCGAATGTACCGAAATAACCGTTGATGGCTTCATCAACGGAAACTACCGGCTCGCTCAAAAGCTCGTCCATCCTGTCATCGTATTTCGCGATGATATCGTAGATCTTGCGGTTCATCTTAACCGACCGGTCCACATACCTGATGGATGACTCACCGCTCATCACAACCGGCTTTTTCCCTTCAAAAGAAATCTCCAGATCGATGATGCCAATGCCTGATGCAAGGTTTGCCAGCTCGGTCACGGGCACATCATTCATACAGCCGTTTGTCTCAACATTGTCATAATTAAAATAATTCTGTACATCCTTGTCATCTGAGGGCCAGTTTTTGTGATTGTGACCGCATACCACGGCATCAACGCCCTGCAGCTGGGTGATCTCGTACACACAGTTTGTGGTACTGTCTCCCGTCGTCTCCGGTCCTACGCCGCAGTGCGCCAGCACCACTATAACATCCGTTCCCAGTTCTTCCAGGGTTCCCACGTTGCTCTCCACGGAATCCACTATAGCCTTTGACTGCAGGATACCCGTATAATCGTAATTCTTGGAAATATACGGGACAAGAACACCGATAATGCCGATCTTTACTTTCTTTTTCTCACCCTTTTTGGTGGTAAGGGTCTTGGTGATGATCTTGTATTGGGACCAGACATTACGCTTGGTCTTTGCATCATAGATATTGGATAATACCACCTTATCGGAAAGGTCGTTTTCCTCCAGAGTATCCTTTATGTAATCCAGTCCGTAGTCAAAGTCGTGATTTCCCAACGTCATGGCATCGTATTCCATCTCCGCCATGGCTTCGTACATGTATTCCGTTCCGTCTACGACACCATTATAGATCTGGTCGGAAGCGAACCCGTATATAGTGTCCCCGCAATCGACCGTCAAGGTCGCAGCCACGCCGCCTTTTATCTCGTCTCTCGCCTCTTTTATGAGAGTGTATGCCTGCGAAAGGCTGCCGGAATAATGCTCGGATCCGGTATCGTAATTCATGAAATTGCCCTGCGCATGCATATCGGTAGTGGATATGATACGCAGCACAGCCATGTTATCCGCTCCCTTTACCTCCTCCTGCGTGATATATGTCAACGCAGGAATTGACAAAGAAAAAATCAGTAAAAAACATAACAAACGTGTAGTAAACAGCTTTTTCTTCATTTTACCTTATTTGTCCCATTCCATTAC
>JAFYAD010000105.1 GCA_017540915.1 Lachnospiraceae bacterium | reverse complement strand
CCAACTTTGGGCTAATCTCCATGCTTGACTACTACACCGAAAAGTGTGTCACTTGTTAAGTTGGTTGAACCGCCGTGTACCGAACGGTACGCACGGTGGTGTGAGAGGTCGGCGGCCTCATGGCCGCCTCCTACTCAATTGTTTTCATTATGCGTTATCACTGTAGAACATTTTCACGATTATATTCTGATCGTAATCACCGAAACCTTTTCCGAAGAGTGTAAGACCTCCACAGTTGGCAGTGTCTTTGGGCACCTCGAATCTGAAGGATATGGTGCTGTTGTAATCTATCATAAGATCTTTGATCGTAGTCTCAGATATCTTATGGGTTCCGTCTATGAAAGTTCCATTGTCATTGATGATAAGAGTTTTCAAAAGTCCGTATTGATTGAGGAGCGGAGGCCACCAGTGCGGAGACATATAGCCTTTTCTCGCTCCGAAATCACCGGGGCTGATCCATTTTCCCAAAGGTTTGTCATTTATGTAAAAATATATATCGCTTGGATAATCGTCATTTGTCTCAGGACATTCGGATGATATCTCAAATGAGATCTGAAACTGATCGATCTTCTGACCGGCTTTTAACCGGTTCGGAAGATCGTAGGTGATGCTGCCATAGCCTATCCATATGACACCTGCATTGAATCTTTCAGGATAATAGAAGACTCTCGGGTCATCAAGCTCGCCTATTATGTTATCGGTAGTGGAAAGACCGCAGGTGGGGTGTGCCTCAACAGACGAAAAATGTCCAATGGAAATAGAATCCTCATAGAAAAGGGAATTTATCTCTGATCTGTGTGGTGACATCTCTATATAAAGTTTATGATGTTTGGGCTTTACGATCTTTGTGGAACCGCGCCTTCCGGATGTGGTCTCTATATATACAAGACCGGCTGCCTCAAGCTTCGCCACATGCATGGATATAGCACTGTTGGTAAGATCCAGAGCTACTGCAAGGTCATTCATGCTCATATCTTTTTCTGCTATCAGCTCCATTATACGAATTCTCATAGGTGTGCTGAGAGCCTTAAAAACTTCTTCTGCTTCTGTTAACGAATGTAAATGATACATGTTAATCCCCCGAAAGTCTTTGTGTGATTGGTTTCTGTAGTGTTTTGACCACTCAGGTTTTACAACTGAATTAAACGATTCGATAAAATAATAAAGTGATGACTTAAACAATTTACACAAGTATAGTATTTAATTGCATGGATTGTCAAGTCTATTTTTATGCACTTCTAATAAATCGACAACCATATATAAAAAAAATATTGTCAAATCACCAAACATATGATACAGTTGCAATAGTTAAGCAAATAGTGAAACATTAAATCGTACACTAAAATTCAATGCAAAATAGTCTGATTTTTAAGGTTGTTTTAAGGAGGAGATTAAATGTCAACCAGAAAACTGTATGTTAATCCGGGAAGAAAGCTTTCACACATCAATCCTGAGATTCAGGGACACTTTTCAGAGCATCTCGGAAGATGTATATATGAGGGAATATTTGTGGGTGAGGATTCACCGATCCCCAACACGAACGGTATGAGAAATGATGTTACCGAGGCCTTAAAAGCCATTAATATACCTGTATTACGTTGGCCGGGCGGATGTTTTGCGGATGAATATCATTGGAAGGATGGTATAGGTCCCAGGGAAAGCCGCAAGAAGATGATCAATACTCATTGGGGCGGTGTAGTGGAAGACAACAGCTTTGGAACACATGAGTTCATGGAATTCTGCAGACAGCTGGGATGTAAGACTTATGTGAACGGCAATGTGGGCAGCGGCACAGTACAGGAGATGAGCGAGTGGGTTGAATATATGACACATGACGGTGTATCTCCAATGGCTGATCTTCGTAAAGCTAACGGCAGCGAGAAACCCTGGAGAGTTGATTACTTCGGAGTTGGTAATGAGAACTGGGGCTGCGGAGGCAACATGACACCGGAGTATTACGGAAATCTTTATAGAAGATATCAGACTTATGTCAGGAATTACGATCCGTCAAAGCCGATTTTCAAGATAGCATGCGGAGCCAACGTTGATGATTACGGATGGACTGACGGTGTTATGGGAACATGTTTCAGGGCGCCGGAGTTCCTGCACGGATTTATGGACGGTCTTTCACTTCACTATTACACACATCCGGAAGGCTGGGAGGTGAAGGGATCAGCTACGGATTTTGATGATAAGGTGTGGTATAAGACGCTTTCAAAAACATTTTATATAGAAGACCTGATCAACCACCATGCAGCCATAATGGACAAATACGATAAGAAACATATTGTGGGCATCATAGTGGATGAGTGGGGAACCTGGTACACATGTGAGCCGGGCACAAACCCGGGATTCCTGTATCAGCAGAACACGGTGAGGGATGCATTGGTAGCCGGTATTAACCTGAATATTTTCAATAAACACAGTGATCGCGTGAAGATGGCGAATATAGCGCAGATGGTCAATGTACTGCAGGCGGTATTGCTCACTGAAGGCGAAAAGATGATAAAGACTCCCACATATCATGTGTTCGATATGTACAAGCATCATCAGGATGCCGAGCTTCTGGGAAGCTATGTTGAGTCTGAGACCATCGGCATCGAAGATGAATATAAAGTGCCGGATCTTAATGAATCAGCTTCTTTGGGAAAAGACGGACATGTTCATATCACACTTTGTAATCTCTCTTGTACTGATGATATTGAGATGGACACAAGACTTGTAGAATCTGAGATCAAATCTGTTACAGCCGAGATAGTAACAGGTGAGATGCATGACAAGAATACATTTGAGGATCCGGAGGTCGTCACAAAACGTGAATTCAAGGATCTTAAATTTAACGGAGACAGCATCACATACACAATTCCCAAAAACAGCGTGATGCATCTCGATGTGGAGATATGATCTTATTCAAAAAGGCTTATGGGTAGGTTGCCATGTAAAAAACAGATGATCAAAATCATAAGATCGTACATAAAAAAACGGTTATTTTCCGCAGAACTCTGGCATGTGTGCTCGCTGCGACAATGATGTTTCAGTTTTTGCAGACAGATGTTTCCGCTGATACATCTGAGGCTGTCACCGCTTATGATAACACGGAAACCGCAGGCACAACAGGTTTGTCTGATAAAGAGTACTCCGGAGAAAGACTTGCCACCGGCTATACAACGGTTTCTTCCGGTTACAGATTGCCTGTGTATTCGGGTGAAGATGTGGTAATAAAGGTCGATGATTCGGTATCCGGTGAGTATGAAAAGCTGAAGACTGCTGATACCAAAGGCTATGAAGGATCTTCTTCTGTGTTGGATCTGACCATAGGCGATCACGTTGATATGGAAGTAAACGTTCCGCAGGATGGACAGTATGTTATATCGTTTGATTATTTTTCTTATGATGAATCCATACTGCCGATAGAGTTTGGACTGATGATCGACGGTGAGTATCCTTTTTATGAGAGCAGGAGTCTTCTGTTTGAGACCAGTTGGCTTTCCCCGGAAGAGACAAATTACGATCGCTATGGAAATGCTATCGTAGGCCTTCCGGAAAAATGGATGAGATGGGAGAAAAAAGAACTTGGTGATGCAAGCTACAGATACTCACAGGGGCTAAAAACCGAACTTACAGCCGGAAAACATGTTTTTTCCGTAAATGTCAGTGAAGGAAGCTTTCTCTTGGGAAACATCATCTTAAGTGCTCCCCGTGAAACTGCAGCCGCTCCGGATTATTATCAGGCGGCTGACGGAGATGAGCTTATAGTGATAGAAGCCGAGGATTTCTACCTGAGAAATGATTCATCAATACATGCTGTGGGAGAGTACGATTCGGCGATAAGTCCGTTGTCTGCAACACAGACGGTTTTGAATACGGTAGATCAGGATTCCTTCGGAACAGCAGGTCAAAAGATAACTTACAGGTTCAATGTATCAAAAACAGGTTACTACAGACTGGGGATGAATTACAGGCAGTCTGAAAAAAACGGTTTTCCGGTATTTACCAATTTATCCATAGACGGAGAGATCCTCAATGCGGATTTCAGGGATTATCCACTGGATTATAACACGGGCTATGAGACTGTTACATTCAGGAATAAAGCAGGAGAAAAGCTTTCGGTTTATCTTGAGGCAGGTGAACATACACTCTCGGTGGAAATATCATCGGAGCCTATCCGTTACGCTTTGGAGTCCGTCGACAGGATTATGAGCGGTGTTAATGATCTTTCTCTTGAAGTGACAAAAGTTGCCGGTACCAACAAAGATAAATACAGGGATCTTAAACTTACACGATACATACCTGATGTTCAGGATAGGATATACGGCTGGGTAGATGACCTTTATGATGTGGCACAGAAAGCCGCTGAGTATGTTGGTAAGGATGATCCGGAGGATGTTGCTGCGTTCGGATATCTTCTGATAGCAGCTGATCAGCTGAAAACTCTGGGTGACGAGCCGGATGAGCTCGTATACAGAGTCGGAGAATTGTCTACCAGCGTTAATTCGGTCAATACACAGATGGCAAACTTTGTAACCCTGATAAATGACAGTAATCTTGCTATTGACAGAATATATGTTTTTCAGGATGGGGCAAAGCTTCCGGGAAAACTTAATATTTTCGGAAGTGTAGGTCTTTCGATACGCAGGTTTATTCATTCTTTCTTTGGTCAGTCATACTCTGCCAGCAATGTTGATGAATCCCATGTGCAGGTTTGGGTTAACAGACCAAGACAGTACGTGGAGATCATGCAGAAGATGATAGACGATGAATTCACACCTGCGACAGGCATTGAGGTGGATCTTTCCATCATGACAGATGCCAATAAACTGGTACTCTCAAACGCCTCGGGTGATACTCCTGATATCGCGACAGGCATCAACTACGCAATACCCTTTGAACTTGGCACCCGCGGTGCACTGGTAGATCTTACGAAGTTTGAAGATTACAGAGAGGTTTTCGGCAGATATTCAGAGGGTATGCTGGTGCCGTCGGTAATAGGAGATTCACTAATATCTCTACCCGAGACGATGAATTTTTATCTGCTGTTTTACAGAAAAGACATACTGGATAAACTGGATCTAAAAGTTCCGGATACCATGGATGAGCTGATAGCGGAGATGCCGGATCTTAAAATGCGGGGGCTGAATGTTTATTATCCGACGGCGGTCATGTCCGGCATGCGAAACTTCCACGGCACAACTCCGCTGATATTCCAGCATGACGGAAGACTCTACGGCGATACGGCTCTGGATATCACGGTGGATGATGAGGAGGCAGTTGAGGGATTCACATATCTTACTGAGCTATTTACACTCTACAACATGCCTGTGGACGTGCCCAATTTTTACCAGCATTTCAGAAATGGCGACCTTGTGATGGGTATAGCGGATTTCAATTCATATAACCTGATACTGAATGCAGCACCCGAGATCGCAAATTCATGGGATGTGGCTTTGGTGCCGGGCACTGTGGATCCGGACAGCGGCGAGGTACTCAGATATATGTCCGGAGGTGCAGAGAGCACTGTAATGTTCGGCTCAAATGATGAAAGAGAACAAAGGGCCTGGGAATTCATGAAGTGGTGGTCTGATGCCGATGTTCAGGCTGAATTCGGTCAGACACTGCAGATTATGTACGGAGATGAATATATGTGGCCTACGGCAAATCTCGAAGCATTTGCGAACCTGCCTTATCCCACCAAAGATAAGCAGATCATTTTAGAGCAGTCTAAGTGGATACTGGAGGCACCCAGACTTTTAGGCTCATATATGATGGAACGAGAGATGAGCAACGCCTTTAATGACGTAGTGGTAAACGGTGAAACCTTAAGATCGAGAATTGACGAGGTGGTCAAGATCGTCAGAAGGGAAACCGAGAGAAAACTTGAGGAATTTGGTTATTTGGATTCTGAGGGTAAGGTCCTCAGAGAATATACGATCCCGGATGTTGAACGGGTCAGGAAGATTATCAAGTGAGGCAACAGCATGGCTGAAAAGAAAAAAGTGGGAAGGCGGAGTCATTCCAACAAATGGGGATATTTGTTCGTATCACCGTACGCCTTAATGTTTACGGTGTTTATCCTGGCTCCGGTAGTCATTGCGGCTGGTCTTTCCTTCACAAACTTTAACACTATACAAAAACCGGGATTTGTGGGACTAATGAATTATATCAATCTCATTACAAGCGACGATACATTCATGAAATATGTATTGCCGAACACCGTAAAATATGCCCTGATAGTCGGCGTTGGCGGATATGTGTTATCGTTTTTGCTGGCGTGGGCACTGGCTAACATGACAAAGGGACCGAGGACGGTATTCGCATTGATACTGTACTCGCCCAGCATGACAGGTCCTGTGGCAATGACGGTATTGTGGAAAATAATGTTCACAGGAGACCAGACGGGATATTTTAACAGCTGGCTGATGAAACTGGGTATCATCAATGAACCGGTTATCTGGCTGGTGAATACGGATTTTCTGCTGCCGATAGTCATTATCATAGGACTCTGGTCCAGCATGGGTGTTGGTTTCTTAGCTATTCTGGCCGGTCTTTTGAACGCTGATGAAGAGCTTTACGAAGCTGCTGCCATAGACGGAGTCAAGAACAGATTCCAGGAGATGATATATGTTACCATTCCCAGCATGAAACCGCAGATGTTGTTTGCAGCTGTTATGCAGATAGTTGGTGCTTTTCAGAATGGGCAGATTTCCACAATGCTGGCAGGAAATCCCACACCGGGATATGCCGGACAGTTGATAGTCAATCATATCGAAGATTACGGTTTTATCAGGTATGAGATGGGATATGCAGCAACCGTTTCGGTTGTGTTGTTATTGATAGTACAGATCTTTTCGGTAGTAAGCGGAAGACTTTTTGGTGAGAAAGACTGACGGGAGGTTTATATGGCTGCATACAAAGGACACCGGATCAATCCGGACAAATTCGAGAGGGGACAGATAAAGCTTTACCTGTTTGTGGTGCCGTTGGTTCTTTTGACAGGATTGCCGATTGTATTCATCATATTTCATGCATTTAAGCCCATGGAGGAACTCTTCGCATTTCCGCCGAAGTTCATAACTTTGCATCCTACACTGGATAATTTCAGACAGTTGTTTAAGGCATCGAGATCAGCGGGCATACCATTATCAAAATACCTGTTCAACAGTGTTCTGGTCACTTTCATAGTGGTGTTCGCTTCACTGTTTATATCCACCATGGCTTCTTACTCTTTGTCAAAGCTTAAATACAAGGGCAGGGAAAACCTTCTGAGGATCAATCAGCTTGCATTGATGTTCGTGCCTGTAGCGGTCATGATACCGAGATACCTTATCATAAATAAGCTTGGTCTGGTGGATACGTATTTTGCTGAAATATTGCCTCTTATACCGTTACCCGTTGCATTGTTTCTGATGAAACAATTCACAGATCAGGTTCCGGATTCACTCATAGAGGCTGCCTACATGGATGGTGCCAACGAGTGGCAGATATACTACAAAGTGATACTGCCCATGATAAAGCCGGCCATAGCGACTGCGGCGATCCTGGTATTTCAGCAGGTGTGGACAAATCTGGAGGCATCGAATTATTACATTAATGATGACAGCTTAAAGACACTTGCATTCTATATGAATACCCTTACCAGTGCCACCACTACCAATACAGTGGCAGGACAGGGAGTTGCGGCAGCAGCTTCACTGATAATGTTTTTGCCAAACCTGGTATTGTTCTGTATTCTGCAGAACAATGTCATGAATACCATGGCTCATTCGGGCATCAAATAACAGTATGCACGGTGATCACCAGAGATAGGATACCTATAAAACGAGCAGGTGAAATTATGAGAAACAAGAGTTGTTTCAAGAGAATAATATGTGGGGCAGCCGCATTGATAACCGCCGTTATGTTTGTGGCTGGGACAGCGGAAGATGTTATGGCGGATACTCCGTACAGAACATATACGGTAGATGGATATGGATATGGATATGTTTCGGAGACTCAGACAGCATATCTTCCTCATGAGACTATCACCAAGATAGAGGATGAGGCATTTGTAGCACCCATGGATATGACACTTCTTGATGACGGATCGTTGTATATTCTGGACAGCGGCAACAAAAGAGTCATCAGATCCAACACCGATGCTGAGTTCATTGATTCCTTCGGTGATGATGTTCTGGTCAATCCCAGGGGAATGTATGTTACATCCGATCACATCTGTTATGTGGCTGACAAGGATGCCAAGAAAATCTTCGTATTCGATGAAAACGGTAAAAAGATACATGAATACGGAAAACCGCGGGAAGCAATGTATGGTGAAACACAGGATTTTCTTCCCTTAAAGATAGTGGCAAACGAGTATGGCACCATGTATGTTGTATGTGAATCCAACACAAACGGTATGGTACAGATATCTCCTGTGGATGACGGGACTTTTCTGGGATATTTCGGAACAAACGCCACCAGCGCATCATTGATCAACATAATCTGGAGAGCCATTCTGACAGACGCACAAAGGGCAAAGATGGTTGGTAATATACCTTCAACACCCGATAATATGGCCATAGATGACAAGGGTATAATATATACCGTGACCAGAGGTGAGAAGGAAGACTCGCTGAAAAGACTGAATATCGCCGGAGTCAACATGATCGAGCCGGACACCTTTGATGATGTTCCTGCTGCCGTTGCGGTGGGCAATCATGACAATGTTTTCGTGGCATCCCAGATGGGATACATATATGAGTACAACAACGAGGGAGATCTTTTGTTCGTATTCGGAGGCAGCGATGACGGACAGCAGAGGATAGGTCTTTCTACCAAGATAGAAGCTATCCAGATCGGAACCGATGACAGGATCTATGTGCTGGATTCGGAAAAAGCACAGATTCAGGTCTACGAACCAACAGAGTTTACCGACAGGCTTCACAATGCACTGTATCTCTTCTCCAAGGGAAGATATTCACAGAGCAAGGAACCATTGACGGATGTCTTAAAGATGAACAATCTTTTCGACTATGCCAATATGGCAATGGGGACAGCACTCTACAAGGAAGATGATTATGTCGGTGCCTTAAATTATGCAAAGATAGCCAAGGATTTTGACGGATACTCCGATGCGTACTGGGAGATCAGGAATCTGTGGCTGAAAAAACATCTGGCAGGAATCATAATACTGTTGGTGATCCTCTATATAGCCATACAGATTGTTAAATTTCTTGACAGGAAAAAGAACATACTGGCAGCACCAAGGGCATTGCTTTCAAAGTTAGGCGAGAAGAAACGGATAAAAGAGCTTAAGTTTTTAACATATTTTATGAAACATCCCATTAACGGATGTTATGAGATCAAGTTCAAAAATGCTGTTTCCGTTTCAAGCGCGAATATACTGGTAGTCGTATTTACCGTATTTTTTATCATCAATAAATACTTCTGCGGTTTCCTCATCAAGACGGTGAGAGAAGGAAGATATGACATTTTCTCCGATATCGGTACGATACTGGTGGTTTTGCTGCTGGTGGTGGGCTGTAATTATCTGATGTGCACCATCAATGACGGTGAGGGAAAGCTAAAGCATATATACTGTACTTTCATATATGGCACAGGACCCTTCCTGATGCTGATACCTGTCATATTTGCTCTCTCACATGTAGTCACTTACAACGAGATCTTTTTTATACATTTCGGTCTTTTTGCAATGGGTGTCTGGATCGCGGTGCTGGAGTTTATCGGCATAAAGGAGATAAATGATTATTCGGTATTGGATACCATAAAGATAATACTGCTGACCGTATTCACTATTTTGATCGTTTGCCTTCTGGCATTCATCATCTATGTGCTCTGGTCACAGGTGTTTGACTTCTTATCTTCAGTGTTCGGAGAGGTGGTGTACAGAATTGCGAAATAGGATCATAAAAGTAATATGTCTTATAACAGGAATAACAGTTCTCACAACCGGCTTCGTTCCACTGTCTCATCTTTTTGCAACATCTGCAGACGGTAATGCAGCTGAAGGATTCTCAGAGACAGTCGATCACGAACTCCGGTCAGACGAGGTCTCCGGTGAAGCCAGAGCACTTGCAGGTTCATCTGCGGAAATCAACGGTCATAAATTCATAGCTGAAAATGCCACACATAACCTTTATCTGAATGAGGAGGATCTTTCCATTGTGGTAGAGGACAAAACCACCGGCAGTATCATGGAATCATCCATAAGCTATGATGACGGCAAAAACAACGAGACATGGCTCGGAATGATGAAATCGGCTGTTGTGCTCACGGTGATAAAGGGAAGTGACGATACCAGACAGGTGGATCTGTTAAATGACAGAACAGATATAAAGATCGATTATACAGGCAGTGGATTCAATGCAGGTATAAAGTTTCCGACATACGGTTTTTCTATGAAGCTTCAGGTGGAGCTCACTGATGACGGACTTACCGCATGTATCCCGGACGAGTCCATCGAAGAGACCGATGATGAATACCAGATCGGAACTATCGCCATGTATCCTTTCCTTGGGAATTCATATCTCGACAGTAAACCCGGATATATGCTGATACCGGACGGTAACGGAGCACTTATTTATCTTGATGACAAAGAGGGTGCTTTTCAGAGCGGATATGTGGCTCCGATATATGGAAAAGATGCAGGTTTTGAGGAGAACGGTGTCGTATCGCTGTTGTGGGACAAATACGAGATGGTTACCGATGCGGAAAACATCATAGCACCCATATATGGCATCGCCCATACGGAGGATGAAATGGGCTTGCTGGGGATCGCAGAAGAAGGCGCGATGCGTGCCAATATAGAGGCGTATCCCAACGGCGCTAATGTGGACTATAACAGAGCTTTTGTCAGATTTATAAAGAGAAAGCTTTACACTCAGCCCACCAGCAATAACTCAACAACCGGTTCATTTCAGATGGTGGAGCCGGACAGAAGTCATTCGGATATAAAAGTAAGATATATCTTCCTGACGGGAAATGATGCGGACTATGCCGGTATGGCAACGGCTTACAGAAATTATCTTCTGGATAAGGGTGAGATTGAGATAAAAGACAGTTCCTACAGAACGAGAGTGGATTTTCTGGGGACAGACCGGGAGAGCTGGCTGTTGGGGACAAAATCCGTGGTCATGACAACTGCAGATGATGTCAGAGAGATATATAACGACCTTAAGAGCAATGGTACAGGAAATCTTATAACATTGTATAAAGGCTGGCAGAAAGGCGGTGTATTTGATCTTCCTGTATCATCATACAGGGCGGATGGAGCAATCGGAGGAACATCTGATCTTTCAAGACTCATAAAGGATTCATCGGCAGAGGGCGACCGGATCTATCTTTATACAGATGCACTCCGCATTAATCCTGATGAGCATAATGTAGCATTTAACGTCGTGAAACAGGTCAACAAGAGAAGATACTACGAGAAAACATATAAGGATGTCTATGAGCAGTTTATGTTCCAGACTCCGGAGAGAGCCGGAAAGATGCTGGATCAGCTTGCATCGGGTATTGCCGGAAAAGGAACTGCAAACCTGTGCGTCGGAGGTCTGTCAGACAATCTCTTTTCTTTCAGCTACAGTGGAAATGCATACAGCAGATTCTACATAGGTGAGATCATAGAGCAGACTTTAGACAGCGTAAATGAAAAAGCCGAACTGATGCTGGAACAGCCATTCGCATATCTCTGGCATGATACAGATGCTTTTTTGGATATGCCTTTATACACCTCAAATTTTATCCTTGAGGACAGGAGCGTACCATTTTTATCACTGGTACTAAAGGGCGTCATGCCGGTATATTCAGAGTATACAAATTTTGAGGCAAATAAGAGCGAGTTTTTCCTGAAGCTGATCGAGACGGGAACTTATCCTTCTTTCCTCATCACAAAAGAGAGCTCATCAAAGCTTATATATACGAATTCAAATGATATATACAGTTCGGAATACTCTGCATATAAGGACACCATAGTGAGATATGACAGTGAGTTGTCAGAGTTCTCAAAGCTTGTGGATAAGGCTTTCATAACAGATCATGAAATTATCGGTGATGTTACGGTTGTGACTTATGATAACGGTGTAAAGGTATACATTAATTACGGTTCAACGGAACAGAAAGTTGATTCCGTGAAGATAGCACCTATGTCTTATGAGGTGATCCCGGAGGTGGCAGAATGAGCAAAAAAAAGAAAACCGATACGGGAAAAAGCCTGAAAACCGTAATGCCGGCTGAAGCGAAAAAAACGACAAAGCCTGCCGAAACTGCAAAGTCCGGGAAGGGCAGGGATAAAAAAATAAAGATCAGACCCGGCAGGCTTGCCAGAAAAGAAGCCCTTATGGGATACCTGTTCGTATCTCCCTGGCTCATAGGAGTACTTGCTTTTTTGCTGGTGCCATTGGTGCAGTCCTTCAGGTTTATCTGGTACAACATCAGGATAACGCCCTTAGGCATGAAATATACCTGGGTCGGTACCGGAAACTTCACACAGATCTGGCTTGAGGATCCTGAATTTCCGCAGCAGCTGGTCACATACGTGTGGCAGACAATAGTGGAGGTGCCCGTCATCGTGGTGTTCGCCCTGATGATCGCCATGATGCTGAATCAGAATATTAAGTTCAGGGGGCTTTTCAGACTTATATTTTTCCTGCCGGTCATTATAGTATCCGGTCCGGTCATGAACATGCTGGTGAGCGAAGGCGCGGCGACTATTCCCTCGATGAACGTTCAGGCGGTGGTGGCTGCATTTGACAGGGTGTTTCCTTATTCCATAGCTCAACAGATCGGAGATATGTTCTCCAATATGATAATGGTGCTATGGTACTCGGGTGTGCAGATCCTGATCTTTTTATCATCACTTCAGAAGATGGATGTCAACATCTACGAGGCAGCGAAGATTGATGGAGCCTGCGGATGGGAATGTTTTTGGAAGCTGACGCTTCCAAGCCTGAAACCCATGATCCTGATCAACTCAATATATACGGTAATCTTCCTGTCGGGCAATGAACAGAATGAACTTATCAATATAATCGAAAATTCAATGTTCTCCGGCACCAAGGAAAAAGGATACGGTTACGCATCGGCCATGGCATGGATGTATGCGATTGTTATAACACTCATAGCTCTTTTGTTCTTCCTTATACTGGGAACCAGAAAAGACGAGTATGAAAGGAACATAAAGAAATACAAAAAGAAGCTCAAAAAAGAGGCAAGGGAGAGAAAGAGGATATTGAGGAGGAATGAGCGATATGGAAGAAAGCTTGAAAAACAGGTCGCATCCGGAAGGATCAAAACCTACGGCGAAGACCCGGATTACAAATAAGATCCCAGGAGAAAAGATCTCAAAGGAAAAGATTCATAAGATACTGTTCGGTTCAAAGGAAAAGCAGGGTATCTTAAAAATGGGATCCATCTATGCACTGTTGATATGTATCGGTTTTGTGTACATATATCCGTTACTGTATATGATATCCACCAGTTTTATGAACAGGGACGATCTTCTGGATACTTCGGTAAAGTGGATACCAAGCAGTCTGTACATACAAAACTATATTGATGCGGCAAGGTCGATGGATTTTTGGGCTTCCTTTGCAAAGGGTATTGTAATAGCGGGGGTGCCGACACTGTTTAACATCTTTATATGCATGATGGTGGGGTACGGATTTGCGAGATATGAGTTCAAAGGCAAAAAGCTTATGTTGGGTATTTTGCTCTTTTCATATATTTTGCCAAGCCAGGTCACAATGATTCCGACCTACAAGTTTTACAATGATATCGGCATATTGGGAACGATCTGGACATTTGTACTGCCGGCGCTCTTTGGAAACGGACTGAATTCACCTATTTTTATATTGATCTTTTATCAGTTTTTCAAGCAGGTACCGAAGGTTCTGACTGAGGCGGCATCCATAGACGGTGCGGGACATATAAATTCTTTTTTCCGCATATCTGTTCCGTCGGCAGCACCTGCAATGGTGACCGTATCTCTGTTTTCATTTGTATGGTACTGGAATGAATCCTACCTTACGGAGCTTTATGTACAGGGTCTTACCACCAAGAGTATTTGGACAAACCTTGTCATAAAACTGAAAACCTTTGATGAATCATTTTCGAGCATGCAATATACGGGTATCACATCATCATCATTGAGCGAAAATGTGAGGATGGCGGGAACAGCATTATCGATCCTGCCGCTTATGATCATGTATCTAATACTCCAGAGGCAGTTTGTAGAGAGTATTGACAGGGCCGGTATCACCGGTGAATAACATTATCCAGAGGATAAGGTAGTGTCAAGTGACCTATGAAAGAACGAGCCGAAAAAATAAGGCTCAAATTGAACCTTGAAAACTTATCTGTAAATAAACCAGACGGCTCTCCGAGGGCTTAGGGCTCTGCCCTAAGAACCCGCAAGGGACTCGTCCCT
>JAFYAD010000104.1 GCA_017540915.1 Lachnospiraceae bacterium | reverse complement strand
CCTGGCACTTTCGGAATACATGAGTCCGGAGGAGATTGAAAAATACTCGGGCAGGTTGTATTATGTTGACGAGACTGTGGTCGAGGGATATACGAAGGCCATCAGGGATATGGATTACGATTATTCTGCCGAGGCGCCGGATCCGGATAAACCCGAAGATATGGAAAGACCGGTACCTGTGGGGGTTTTCGTGGATGATTCACGCTGGCTTAATCAGTGTTTCAGTAATAAGGACGAAAAAGCGCAGCACTATGTTGTGGGTCTTATAAGCAACAGCAGCCGTGCGGAGTTTTCAAAAAAATTTATAGAGTTTCTCGCAATACGGGAAGATGGAGAGGAAAAATGACACTGGATAAATTTGAAGAGGCATCGCAGAAGGTTTCCGAGGTCACTCTGGAGACAAAACTGGTATACAGCGATTTCCTGTCGGAGGCGACAGGCAACAAGGTTTATCTCAAACCCGAAAACATGCAGTTTACGGGAGCCTACAAGGTGAGAGGCGCATATTACAAGATCAGCACACTGACAGATGAAATGCGTGCCAAGGGGCTGATAACCGCTTCTGCAGGCAATCACGCCCAGGGTGTTGCCTATGCAGCAAAATGTTTTGGAGCGAAGGCGGTCATAGTGATGCCCACCACTACACCGCTTATAAAGGTAAACCGCACCAAGAGCTACGGCGCAGAGGTGATATTGTACGGCAATGTCTATGATGAAGCCTGCGCAAAAGCATACGAACTTGCAGAGGAGTACGGATATACTTTTATTCATCCCTTTGATGATATAGATGTGGCTACCGGTCAGGGCACCATAGCCATGGAGATATTCAAGGAGCTGCCGCTGGTGGAGTACATTCTGGTGCCCATAGGCGGAGGCGGACTTGCATGCGGCGTGTCCACACTGGCTAAACTTTTGAATCCCAAGATCAAGGTGATAGGTGTCGAGCCTGCCGGAGCGGCATGCATGAAAGCAAGTCTTGAGGCGGGCAGAGTCGTGACCGTGGACAATGTCAGCACCATAGCTGACGGCACGGCTGTGAAGACCCCGGGAGAAAAGATATTCCCCTATATAAGGGAGAACATAGATGACATCATCACCATAGAAGATGATGAGCTCATAGTGGCGTTTCTGGATATGGTGGAAAACCACAAGATGGTGGTTGAGAACTCGGGTCTTCTGACAGTTGCAGCGCTCCGCCATCTGGATGCAAAAGACAAGAGAGTGGTTTCTGTATTGTCGGGCGGCAATATGGATGTTATCACAATGTCCTCCGTAGTACAGCAGGGACTGATATTCAGAGATCGTATTTTTACGGTATCGGTGTTGCTGCCTGACAAGCCGGGAATGCTGCATAAGGTCAGCGGAATATTGGCGGATCATCAGGGAAATGTTATAAAACTCGAGCACAATCAGTTCGTTTCCACCAACAGGACTGCTGCGGTGGAGCTTCGCATCACATTGGAGTGCTTTGGTACAGAGCATAAGAAAGAGATAATCGCGGCCCTGGAGACCGAGGGTTACAAGCCGAAGCTGGTGCGCACAACGCTCTGACGGAAAGGCGGATAATATATGAGTGCAAACGATAAGCTTGAAAAAGTTTTAAGGGATATGCATGTCCTCATCTCCAAATCCGAGGTGTATTCGGGAGATTCCATAATCGTCAGCAAAAGCGAGATATTTGAGCTTTTGGACAGACTTTATTCCGGCGTATATGAGATCATGGACGAATACGAGCTCACCAAACAGAGCAGAGACAGGGCGGAGCGTGAATTCAAAAAGCGCGGTGACAAGATCCTGTTTGATTCCGAGAGGAAGGCAGAGGATGTATATGCTGCCGCTGTAATGTATACGGATGAGGCGTTGACCCATCTTTTATCCATGATGGACGAGTCAATGCATCAGATCGAGGAAGTACAGAATCACATGCTGTCCGAGCTGGCCGATAAAAAGCGGCAGATCCATGACAATCAGATGGAGCTGAAGAGCCAGTTACAGGATCTGGTGGATACGGGTAAATACCTGCAGCTGATTGAGGAACGCAACAAGGAGATCAAGCAGGAACAGGAGATTTACAAGACCAGGTTCGGCGGTCAGAAGGGCGCTCCGGAGGAGCAGTTTGCAAATGTCAAGACAGAGATAAAGATAAATAAGCAGTATTTCAAGGAACACGGACTCGCTGTTGACGATGACGATGAGGAAGAGGAAGAAGATAAAAAGGCAGCAGGCAAAAAAACCAAAAAGCATTCAAAAGATAAACAACAGAAATCAGTGCTGAAGAAAAAGGATCCTGCTGATAAACCGAGACAGACATTGCTGAAGACCGCAAGGGAACTGGTAATGGCCGATGCACAGCAGAAGGCTGATCTCTACGAGCCTGACGAAGATGAGTTGCTGCCCGGGGAACCGGAGACGGATGAGACCGGTTTTGATGAGAGTGATAAGCCGGAGCCTTTTGATGATCACGGTGATTCATATTCGGATAACATAGCGGATTCTGCTGCAGATCCTGAGATTCCTGTGAGCCTGAGGAATGAAGATGCAGATACAGCGTCTGACGAAGGAGCGGATGATGAGCTTGCGGCATCCATCAGGGATCACGAGCTTACGGAAGAGGAGATAAAAGCTCTTTCCGACGATCTGGACAGTGAATATTTTGACTGGTCAGGGAACTGATAGTTATTGTTACTATTCACAGTCAATATCATATAGCATACAGTCTGCTCAGCAAGCCGGCGGCCTGTATGTTATATGATACTGGCTGTAATAGTAACAGATAATAATGGCAATATTTTAAGGAGGAACATATAAATGAAATTGTACGACAACGGAGTGTACCTTGTGAACGGTACCACCATAACCGAAGATGCGGCTGAGGTTCAAAAGCTTACGGGTAAGACTGCGGATCAGGCTGAGGCACGCAAGAGTACCATTGCTTACGGAATCCTGGAAAAACATAACAAATCCGGCAACATGGATAAGTTGCAGATAAAGTTTGATAAGCTTACAAGCCATGATATTACTTTTGTAGGTATAATCCAGAGCGCGAGGGCTTCCGGACTTACAAGGTTCCCCGTTCCTTATGTGCTTACAAACTGCCACAACTCACTGTGCGCAGTGGGCGGTACCATCAATGAAGATGACCATATGTTTGGTCTCTCATGTGCCAAAAAATACGGTGGCATCTATGTTCCCCCTCATCAGGCGGTCATACATCAGTTTGCGAGAGAGATGCTGGCGGAGTGCGGCGGCATGATCTTAGGTTCGGATTCCCACACCAGATACGGCGCTTTGGGTACCATGGCGTGCGGAGAAGGCGGACCTGAGCTTGTAAAACAGCTTTTGGAGCAGACTTATGATATCAATATGCCCGGTGTTGTGGCTATCTACCTCAAGGGAGAGCCGGTGAAGGGCGTAGGTCCACAGGATGTGGCTATAGCTATCATAGGCGAGGTCTTCAACAAAGGTTATGTTAAAAACAAGGTAATGGAGTTCGTGGGACCGGGTGTCGCAAAGCTTTCGGCAGATATGCGTATCGGTATTGATGTCATGACCACTGAGACCACATGTCTTTCTTCTATCTGGGTTACTGATGACAAGATAAAAGAATGGTACGATATTCACGGCAGGAGTGAGTGCTACAGCGAGCTGAAGCCGGGAGATGTGGCATATTACGACGGCTGCGTGGAGATAGACCTCTCCGAGATACGTCCTATGATAGCAATGCCATTCCATCCTTCATGCGCTTATGCTATCGAGGATGTTCAGAAGAACCTCGTCGATGTGCTGGACGAGTGCGAGAAGCGCGCGAAGGTCAGCTTCGGAGACAGTGTTAAGTTTGATCTCAAGAGCAAGATCAGAGACGGAAAACTCTATGTTGATCAGGGCATCATAGCAGGCTGCGCAGGTGGCGGTTTTGAGAATATCTGTGATGCGGCGGATATTCTGACGGGACGTTCCATCGGATCGGATGAGTTCACACTCTCTGTTTATCCTGCTTCAATGCCGGTATATATGGAACTTGTCAAAAACGGTGCTGCAGCAAAGCTCATGGAAGCGGGTGCCGTACTCAAGACAGCGTTCTGCGGACCTTGCTTTGG
>JAFYAD010000103.1 GCA_017540915.1 Lachnospiraceae bacterium | reverse complement strand
GCCTGCATATCCGGAGGCAATGCTCCCACTATGGTAGCTGCCTGATTTGAAGAAATGTATGACAATATCATGGCGATGGTCTGCGGATGCTCGTCCTGTATGAAGTTCAGGATCTGTGAAGGCTCTGTCTTTCTCACGAACTCGAAAGGACGTACCTGAAGAGAAGCTGTAAGCTTTGTGATAACCTCTCTTGCCTTCTCCTCTCCCAATGCCTTGTCCAGAAGCTCTTTCGCGTAGCCGATACCGCCCTCTGCAATATACTGCTGTGCGAGGCAGACCTGGTAAAATTCATTTATGACATCTTCTTTTGTCTGGGGTGAGACTGATCTTGTATTAGCTATCTCAAGAGTCAGTTCCTCTATCTCATCCTCTTTTAAATATTTAAATATAGAAGCTGACTTTTCGGGTCCCAAGGCTATCAGCAAAACTGCCGCCTTTTGAACTCCGCTGAGCTGTTCGTCCGCCATTTGTACCGTCTCCTGTTAATCCCAATCCTCATTGAGCCAGTTTCTGAGCAGTGAAGCCACAGCCTCCGGCTTTTCATCAACAAACTTCTCTATCAGAAGTCTTGCATCGGATTTCTCCTGGAATTCGATCTCATCAAGTTCTGCTTCATCCAGTTCACGCGTTGACTCCAAAAGTGATTCCACGGAAAGTTCCGGCTCCAGTTCCTCCACCTTGTCCACTCTGGTAGCCCGCCATACAACATATCCCAACAATGCGAATATCAATACCGCCAACAGTATCTGCAAAATATCGGCAGCCTTTACCGCAGGCGAGGTCTTGTATGTAAACATAGGCACTTCATATGCCACTATGGAAATATTGGCTGTATCAAAGCCTGTAGCCGCAGCGACCATGGAATAGAAGCTTGGATCCACCTCCAAAAGCTTCTTCTCGGAATTCTGTGCTATGAATTCCTCAAAGGTCATACTGTCCAGAGTTCCGTCATCTTTCAATGCCTGCTCGGAATAATTGTGATAGGTCGTGGCAACCACCGTTATGGATGAATTGTCGTAGTTGATCTTTCCGCTTCCTCCGCTGGTCTTTGTGAGACGCTGGTTGGGAAGGTAATCCCTGGTGTAATCCGTCACAGAGCTTTCGGTATAATCACTATCTTCCAGCATGTAGGTGGTCTCATCGTTGGCATCGGTTCCGGGAACCGCCGCTGCGCCACCTACCGCATTACTCTCATAATAGCTCTCGGAATCAAGATATCCCTGAGTCATCTCGTCAGCCACGTAATACTGGAGATCCGTGATCTCGGAATTACTGAAATCCATATCGAGATTCAGACCTACCGTAACAGTATCATAAACCTCCGTACCTTTTATGACATTGGAGACTTCATTGCGTATCTGTTCTTCATATTTCTGTCTTATGGACAAAACCGAAGAAGCAAGACCTGCCGTCGTGGAACTCTCACCTCCGGTGAAGAGCGCATTGGAATCCTGGTCTATGATGGAAACGCAATCCGTGGTATCATTGCCCACCTGAGTCGCCAAAAACTTTGCAAGGCTGGCAGCCTGTGCCTCATCCATGCGATCCGTCAATGTCAGTTTTACTGCCACATACGTTTCCTGCGCCCTGGATATCAGCGTACCGTCATCGTCAGGTATATTCAGTGTCACTTCCGCTTCGGAAACATTGGAGAGTGACTCCAGTATATCCGCAAATTTCTTTTCGAGATAAAGCTTATATGTCTTTTGTTTGTCCGACTCCGTAGTGGTAAAGCTGCCACTCAGAGCATCCGCTATGGTATATCCGTCGGTTGCGATATCATTGGAACCCAGCAGGATGCTGGCTTCTCCGTACTGTTTTTCGCTTACCTCATAGCTCATGCCGTCCATGGACCGCTTGTATACGATGTTATTGTCATCCAAAAGGGTCTGTACTGCCGCAGACTGGGTCGCATCCTCGCAATGGATCAGCGAAACATATTTGGTGCGTGTCACTGCCAGTATCAATATGACCAGGGTGATCAAAACCACAGCGGCGGCACTTATGATAAACGCCTTCTGTTTGGTTGAAAAGCTTCTCCACCACGCTATAATCTTATCCAGGATCTTTCGAATCTGCTCCGGCATCTTAAACCTCTTTCCGTTGGTTATGTTATCCTAAAAAAAATATTGATACCTCTTGGCCGAAGAGGCATCATGCCTCTTCTCATTAGACTTGCATATTCATCAAGGTATTATACCCCTCTAAAATCTTATCGCGCACGGCAACCGTGTATGAAAGTGCAATGTTTGCCTTCTGTTCGGCGATCATCAGATCATGGGTGTTTTCCGCGTCACCCAGAGCAAACTGTATCTCTTTTTCCTCCGCACGGTTTTGGAGATAATTAGTCTCACTGATCATATTGAAAGCCGCTTCAAATATGGAAGAAAAGCCGGCCGCCGACTCGGTGACCGACGGTCTGTTTCCTGCAGCTATGGGAATCACGTTATTATCTATGCCCGAAATCGAATAAAGATCTATAGCCATATCACAAACTCCAAATCAAAAAAGATCTCAAAACAGAACCAAAAAACTGCGGTTATCCGTCAACCTCCTATGGAAAGGCCTTTCTGTGCCATGTCCTTGCTGGCCTGGAATGCCGTAACATTGGCCTCATAGGCACGGCTTGCATCTATAAGATTAGTCATCTCCGTCACAATATTGACGTTAGGATAGGTAACATAGCCGTTTTCATCCGCATCCGGGTGGCTGGGATCGTACTCCATGATGTAATCGGTGGTATGATCTTCCCTGACTCTCGTAACCTTAACTCCGTC
>JAFYAD010000102.1 GCA_017540915.1 Lachnospiraceae bacterium | reverse complement strand
GTCCACCAGACCGTTGGAAGCATACTGCCACATTACCACATTTCCTTTTCCCGTGTAACCGTGACCGTAACTCTGGGTTCTGTATCTGGCTATCCAGAGATTCACATCCGAGAGTCTGTCGCTTTCCACATGATGGGTCAGCCAGTTTAGATTGGCATACAACACAAAACTGTAACCTGCTGCCTCTATCCTGTTCTTGAAAGCCAGGATCATATCCGTCCTGTCGGCATTGGAGAGACCCTTAAGCTGGCTTTCATCCTCAAGATCCATGGCTATAGGATAGTCGAGCTCCCTGCCGTCTAATATTTCCAAAAGATTCTCGGCTTCCTTGCGGGCCTGTGCGACGGATTTCGCCATACTGTAGCAATATACGCCCCGTTTTAATCCCGCTGCGGTAGCGCCTTCGTAGTATTTTTCAAATCTTGTATCCCTGGTGAGATGATAGGCGATACGCATCATCACAAAAGAGACACCGCCTTCCCTGACCTTCGCGAAATCGACATCGTCTCCCTGCCATTTCGAGATATCAATGCCGTTTATGGCACAATCAGTCACCGTCACCACGGCGGTAGCTTTTTCACCGTCAATCTCCGCCACCACCTTGGTGGAACCTGCGCCGACTCCCGTCAAAACGCCATCCTGATCCACCGTGGCAACCGTCTCATTCAAAACCGAATATACGGGCTTTGCATCACTCACCGCCGAAGCCGCCTTCACGGTAATCTTTCCGCCTATACCCGTCAGAAATGTACGTGTATTAAAAGTGATATTTGTACTCGTGATATTATTATCCGACACAGTATTTCCGGATACGACATTACCCGAAACCGAATTTCCCGATACTGCATTTCCGGAGACAGCATTTCCTGACACGGTATTCCCCGAAACAGTGTTTCCGGAGACAGCATCTCCGGGTATTTCTGTAGCACCCGGATCATCGGCTATGGAGCCGTCCTCTTCCACCGAAACAGCATCGGACAAAGGTCCCTTTATCTTCTTACCCTTGAAAACATAAAACCCTCGAAGCTTGTAGGATACCTTCGTACCCGGCTCCACATATTTATCCACGAACTTGTTTTTGGAGGACTTTTTGATAAGCTTTATGGCATTATAGTCATCCGTATCGTCATACGCAGCTGTTATCTCGTAACCGTCATAGGTTTTCACGGGGTTCCAGCTGATCCGGTAGCCCTTTTTCACAACATCGACAGTGATGACAGGAGCATTCTCAAAGCTCCTTACGTACACCGCATTGCTCTTTTTACCGTTAAATCTGGTGCCATCGGGCAGAGAGTACACCGGTCTTATCCTGTAAAACTGCCCCTTTTCAGATGAGACCTTAAGTGTCACGCCGGTCTTTGAGGACTTTACCTTTTTGACACACTTGTAACCGCCCTTCTCGGTGTCACTGGCCAGAATGCGATACTTTACCACACCCTGTGCCCCGGACCAGCCGAGACTCACGGTGCCCACTCCGGCATCGCTCGCCACATATACCTTTTGTTTTTTCAGTTCAGATTTTTCATCCGCCTTGACCGTCAACGCAGGTATCATGACAAAAGCTATGATAAGACAGCACCAAAAGCAGATCCTCCGTGTTTTTCCCATAAGCATTTACGACAGCTTTGCTATCGCCTCTTCAATACGTTTTACGCTCTCATCACGACCCAGGACTTCCATCATCTCCGTAGCACCGCAAGGTGTCATCTGCTTGCCGGAGAGCGCAGTCCTGATGGGCCACATCACAAATCCGTTTTTGTACTCGTGTGCATTCACATACTCTGTCAGCAGAGCATAGAGATTGTCATTGCTGTAATCTTCGCACTCCTTTAACATCGGCAGCACATCCCTCAGTACATCAAGGGAAGTCTCCGGCGTTGTCTTCATCTTTTTGTGGCGGTACATCTCCACATCATATTCGCAGACTTTATCAAAGAAATCCACATGCTCCGGTATGTCCGCAAAGGTCTCGATACGGGTCTTTACCATGGCTGCAATCTTTTTGAGATCGTAAGGACCTTTTACGGCTTCCTTCAGATAAGGCTCCGCCATATCATAAAAGATATCAAAATTCATAGCCTTTATGTATTCGCCATTCATCCACCTGAGCTTCACCATGTCAAACACGGCCGGAGATTTACTGATATGTCTGTAATCAAAGGCCTTCACCAGTTCTTCAAGGCTGAATATCTCCCTGTTGTCAAACTCACCCGCAGGGCTCCATCCCAGCAGTGCCACGAAATTCACCACTGCCTCCGATACAAATCCCTGCTCCAGAAGATCCTCATAAGACGAGTGTCCGCTGCGCTTTGAGAGCTTCTGATGCTCCTCGTTGACTATCAGGGGACAATGAATGTATTTTGGCTCCTCCCAGCCGAAAGCCTCATAAAGCTTTGTATATTTTGGCGTGCTGGAAAGGTACTCACTGCCTCTGACCACATGGGTTATCCCCATGAGATGGTCATCCACAACATTGGCAAAATTATAAGTGGGATATCCGTCGGACTTGATGAGGATCATATCGTCAAGCTCCTCATTCGGTGCAGTGATATCGCCGTATATCTCATCATGGAAAGTAGTCTCGCCGGTATTGGGCATATTGGCTCTTATGACATAGGGCTTCCCTGCCTCGAGGTTGGCTTTAACCTCCTCCGGAGAAAGCGAGAGACAGTGCTTGTCATAGACGCTGATCTCCTTGCCTGCCACGGTAGTCTTTAAGCTCTCAAGCCTTTCCTTGTCACAGAAGCAATAATATGCTGCTCCTTTTTCTATGAGCTTTTTAGCATAATCCAGATAAAGACCGCTTTTAAATCTCTCGCTCTGAACATACGGGCCTACGCCTCCGTCCTTATCCGGTCCCTCATCATGTATGAGTCCTGTCTTCTCAAGGGTCCTGTATATGATGCCCTCTGCCTCATCCATGTATCGTTCCCTGTCGGTATCTTCGATACGCAATACAAAATCACCGTCCTCATGCTTTGCGATAAGATAAGCATAGAGCGCGGTCCTTAAATTACCCACGTGCATACGGCCTGTGGGGCTTGGTGCAAATCTGGTACGTACTTTTCCGGTTGACATTTTACTTCAAATCCTCTCGTTATATTTATTAGTTTTACTTGTTAACTATTACAGTTACTAATTCACACGACGTTACTGTTCACAGCCTGTTTGTGATGTAGTCCAAATTTAGAGAATGGCAGTTACTCTCGTTCATTGGCATATAAAATCAAGATATATTAAAAGCCAATAAGGGGAGACCCTGTCTCCCCCTCAATATTACATTTATCTGACCGTACCGCCTATGATCTTCTTCATGGCGACCTTATCTTCATACATTGTCACATCGGCCTTTGCGCACACTTCGTCCAGGGTTTCTCCATCATTCCACACTGCTATACCCACAGCACAGGAATATGGTGTTTTCTCCATGTTGGTCTTTATGACGTCCTTTAATATGCGCACAGTCTCGAGATCTGTCTTAACGAACAGAACCATGAACTCATCTCCGCCTGTTCGGTAGAGATATCCGGTCCTCGGCAGTGATCTCCTGACCACATTCGTCATGGTGCAGATCGCCCTGTCGCCCTCGGCATGACCTTTGGTGTCATTGAGGGTCTTAAGGTTATTAAGATCCAGTGACATGATGGCGCTGATCTTGTATTCATAGTGCCTCGCATCGGCATAAAAACACCTTCTGTTCAGCGTACCTGTCAGCACGTCCCTCTTGAAGGACTGCGAATAGAAAAACATGTAAAAAAAGCAGATGGCAAGCGCATCGACAGTCCAAAACAGAGTGCTGTTCCCGGCCTTAAAATCGTATCTGTTGGAAAACATCATGATAAAGCCCAAAAACAACATCATCAGGACCTCATCATATATCTGCATATAGATATTATAGCCGATAGCCACCATCACCACTACTATATAGGACTGAGTCCAGAAATACAGCGGTGCCGTCACATCCGCACCGGAGATAACGCTGGCGATGGTAAACAGCACCGCTATCACTGCAGGTGCCAGCGAGATATATGCCTTCCACTTAAACTCCACACGCCTCATCATGATGATGGTAAGACTCCACATGACAAAAGGTCTCACCATCCATGCCAGGGATGCCAGTCTCACATTATCCGGAAACATCTGCTGAACGTTTCCCACCACCAGCATCAGCACAGTAATGCCCATACATATTATGAAGGAAATGGATACCTTTTTTTCGAACATGTCATTGGATTGCATGATAAATCCCGCCACGAACAAGAGCGTAGCAACCGCAGCGAAATTTGCAAAAACTAATGATCCATACATATAGTGTACCCCTATACCCGTCAATAGCACATATAGGTCATAATACCATTTTTCAATAACAGGGTAAAGAACTATTTATACAGAAAACTTATATATCGTTTTTGTTATAAAGCTCTCCCCCGGCTCAATGACAGGCTTGATGAAATTGGGCTGGTTTATGGCATCCGGGAAGAACTGTGTCTCCAGGCAAAAGCCGTGTCTCGGATTGTAAACAGCCCCCTCTTTACCTACCGAATCAACATCTATAAAGTTTCCGGCATAGAGCTGGAT
>JAFYAD010000011.1 GCA_017540915.1 Lachnospiraceae bacterium | reverse complement strand
GCCTTTCACGCGTACCTTGCTCATGCCATACTTATTGTTTAAGGTATCAACTATATTATTTATGTCTTCCTCATACTGGCGGAATTTTTCCGCTGTCCACTGGTCTGCCTTTTCTTTGATAAAGCGGCTGGGATCCACTGCCAGTTTAGTTGTCTCCTTGATACCTCCGCCGATCCCCTCCTCAAATTCGTCAAAATATGAAGTCAGGTTCCAGCTATCCTCTCCTCCTGTCCAGTCGAGTAATTCCGCAAGTGTACGCGCACCCGTGTAATAGATATTTCCCCGGACCATCCTGCCAAGGGCTGCATTATCAGCATTATTTACGGAATCATAAACCGTTTCATGCGCCTTGTCTATAGCACAGTCTTTAACAGTATCCACTGCAAAATCCTTCACATTATTCAGTGCCGCTATGGAATCTCCTGCATTTATCATTTCAACAGATTCCAATCCGGCCTTGGTAGCATTTTTCACCAGATCAACTGATGCCTGTATCTCCTCATATATAGCCACCTCGCTCTTTCCTGCTTCGTATGCTATGTTAAGGCTTAAGGCGTCATTTATGGTCTGGACTTTCTGCTTCATAGCCGTGAGTTCCTTGATCTGCTCTTCATTAAGCTTGCCTGATTTTCTGCCCTGCTCGATCATATCATTGATATTAGTGACCAACTGGGTCAGTGTGCTGCCCTCAGCAGATCCGGCACCGGCAGACTGTATGTTATTCTCCTGCTTCCAGTACTTCATCTGATTCCAGTACAGGTTCTGCGTCTGAGTCTGGTTGCCGTTATTCATATTTTTATTGTTCTGCCACATGGCGGCATTGAGCTGCTCCACTTTGCTGACACTGGCTTCCCCGAATACTGCTATCTCCGTAAAGCTCTGGATCTTTGCCTCCCATTGTCCGGCTTCCTCTCCCGGACGGTACAACAGCTTAAGTTCGGGAAGCCTGTCCCCTGATCCCTGCGTCTGTACACCGTCAGAGAAATCATCACCGGTCAGGTTTGCCATATATTCAAACAGATCCGTACCACTGCCAACTATGGGGTCAGAAGCATCGATCTCACTGATGCCTCCGTCCACCACATCCACCTCAGCCCAGTTGGGAATGAGCCCTTCAGGGGAGTCCGTGTAGATGGAAATGTATAAACTATACATATGGGGCTTGCCGTCATCCTTGCTCGTCTCGATCATTACACGCTGGAAGCGCCTGATCTTCGTGCCATCTATGGTAGTCTCTATGGTACCAATTTTCTCCTGCTCCTCATCCGACATCTCAAGATACTTAAGGAGCTGGGTCTTTACCGCCTTTGTATCAGCATCATCATTTTCCTGTGGTGCAAGAGGATAATACACATTGATGCCCATATAGCTCCTAAGCTTTTGAACGCTGGCAAGGGAACCGTCAAAGACCATGTCCTCCGGAAGAGGATTTCCAATGATCTCCTCCATGCTGTCAAAGAAGTTCTCGGTCATCTCCATTCCTGCTTTAGCATCGGATTCGATCATTTGGGTGATCTTTTCCAGATCCTCTTTTACCATTGCGCATTTATCTTCATCAGTTGCAGCTTCATATTCTGCATCAGTATGCAGGTTAAGCCCGTTTGTGCCAAACAGGTTGTTCTTTATATCTGCATCAATCTGAGCCAATGTCTGCATTTCACCGGTATACGGGTTAAGGATCCTGCCGCTGTCCCCGAGGGCATCCTTGAGGACATCCTCCATGCTCACATCTTTACGATCCTTGCCATTAATATCTCCATCCTCTACAGCAATCCCCGTTCTTGCAGGCTTCTTGGAGGTGATGGTAACCTCCCAGGTTGACCAAAGCACCTGTCCCTCATCCAGCTGACCCTTGAATGTATTAGTGTTGCCTTCCCTCTTCAGGGGAACGCGATAAGTCTCATCTCCGTTGGCAGAAAGCCAGACCACAAGATCGCCATCCACGTAATCAGCATTTTCCACCGTGGCTGTAAAATCATAGGTCAGATCAGGCTTCTGCTCCACATCATACCCCGTCCAAATATGGTTCTTATAACTCCCGTTGTAAGAATTATTTGTCCGGCCATAGTAATATAACAGATTATTATCTCGCGCTGCGTGTGCGTTAGAGATGACATTCAGTTTAGTCAGCACAGCGGGATTTATCTCACTGCCCTTTGCCAGACACTCCCTCTCAAATGTCTGTGACTGCACAGTCCTACCGTCATTTAAGGTTGTGATCGCATATATTTCATGTTTCCCGGAAAGTGTCCATCCAGACTTACCTTTAAAGTATTTATTCTTAAAGCTGTCGTCCATTTTCACGGAAAACATTGCAAGCCCATTACTACCTGTGGACTGTTCTTCGAGTTTTACCCCATCCATATAAAGTGCCACCCTACTGTTAGGAGAACCGTAGACCCACATACCATTTTCATAATCATTATGGGTTTCCGGTCCGTTGTCCGCCATGCGCAGATAGTCTGACGCGAAATAGATGGCACAGTTCGCATTTGGTATAACACGGTAAAGTGTCCTGCCTATCGCTCCCCTTGCCCTTGCACCATATGTTTCTTTATACCCGTAAGTTCCTTCACTGCCGCAAAGCCAGCCGTCTGCGTTGAATGAATAAGTGCTGTTATCATTCATTTCCCCGGTTACACTGAAGTATATGACTCCGCTTGGCTTGTCGGTATACACAACAAATCCGTTAGGATTATGTGACTGACCATTGTAACTATAAAAAATCAGACGTGAGGTATTTTCCGTATCCAGCTCACCATCAACAAAAAGGTTGATATTCTTGTCATATTTTTCGGTGTTATACCATGTATGATCTGTTTCTGTTTTCAGCACAAAACCGGGTACCTTGCCGTGTAATGATACCCTGATGGCATAGAGTCCGTTGCGGTTGGCCTGCCTGATGGTATCAGTCACCTCATAATTCAATCGGAACTGTACTGTTTCACCACCACTTGCTGTGGTAAGCTCCTGCGCAAATCCGCTGTCCTCTGTAAAAAGTGAGCGGTCGGGAACAGATTTACATATACCAAACGCAGGACTTGCCTTTACAGTCTGTCCATAGTCAACTGTTACCGTACGCTTCTGGTACTCATCAGTATTTAAGAGGCTCTCAAGGTCTTCCAGTGTAGATGGAGCCGCACTGATCCAACTTGTTTCTCTCCATATGCAGACAGTATAGGTTCCGGGAGCCAGCTCAACGCTGGAGGCTCTCCACCAGCTTGCCTTTCTGCCACTTTCCACAAGACCACCATCACTGCCGTATATGCCATATGTCTCCCAATATGAGCCATCAGCCTGTGTTTCCAGACTCACCCTGCCCCAGGCAGAGTACTTAAACTTAAAGCGATAGCTGTCGTTACGGTAATCTTCCTGGCTCCAATACTTCTTTACGGTAATCTCACTGGTCATGGTCGCCGGTATATTGGCATGGACATTTTTGACCTTATCCTGATCCACCGTTGCTGTAAGGCGCAGGGTATCACCCACCTCTACAGAGTTGTCGGCATATATATTATCAGTATTAAACTCTACACGCTGTCCCGCACCTGAATATATTACATTATAGTCCTCTGCCGGAACAACAGCATTCTTTGTTACATTATAAAGAGAGAAGCTAAAACTGTTTGCTTCCTCATAATAGTATGCGTTTTCCTGAGAGATATACCCATCGGCGCCATAAACTTCCCGGTCATCTTCCCAGTGCCATCTTGTGTCGAAGGAAGGAGTCTCTCTGGTGATATTAAGTCCGATACTATCAGGCAACGCCGCCGGTATCAGTGCTACTGTCGTAGCCATGTTTGTACCATCCTGGGCGCTCTTCCGCTTTACATTGCTGTAAGCGGTCTCATAGTTTCCGCCGGCATAGCCGTAATCATTTTTCTCATAGACCCTGACATTGGCGTCAAAATCGTAAACCGTAGCAGTGTACTTGCCATCGTTGCCTTTGGTCAATGTATAATTAAAGGCTCCGTTGGATTTTGTATAATACCAGGTATTAGGCTGCACAGAGTAACCGTCCCAGGGTGTCTGGGTGGCAGTGACGTCCAGATTAAAGCCGCCTCCGTTTGTGACATCAACTGTAAGTGTGACCGTGCCTACTGCTGTCACAACAGCTTCCAGATTATTGACAGTTCCCATTGTCAACGTTTTCTTGGTTCCCGGCTTATCCTGATCATTTGGATCATCCAGCGATACCGGCACGGGATAGAACCTGGTCCAGTTATAGACACCGTCATGATCTACAGGGATGATCTCATAATAAAGTTCATTTATATCAATATTTTTTAATTCCCTGCCCGTACCGTAACGTACCAGTGATCTTGTTGCATCTGTGCTTTCCTTACTTGTATACCATATTACCGTATAATCCTTCGGATCGAGCGTTTCGCTACCCAGTTTGACAGTCATGACCACACTGGTTTTGCGTGTTACTGCTACATCTATATTGGTATTTCCGGGTACAGACTCTGCAGTCAGTGTTCTTTTTACGTCATTGTATGTATCCGCATTACTGCCGGACATCTTTATCTCATATCGCAGTGTTGCACCGGCACTTATGAGAGGAGATATATTGCCGGTACCGGTCTGCCTCATATTGCTGTCATACCAGTATACTGTATATTCTTCAGGAATCTGATTCTCCCCGTCCTTTGGAACAACTGTAAACTGGCATAACTCCATCGGCAGTTCTACATTGATATCGGTAGCAGTCTCTGTCAGGGTGACCTCACCTGAGACCTCCTGCTTGTAGAACCGGTAGTTTTCCAAGCTGCTCGTGGGCTTTACAGTATAGATCAAAGTGGTGCCTGCATCTACTCCCGTGCTCACGGCGCTGTTATTTGCTATTACCTTTCCGTTGGCCTTGTTTTTCCACTGTATGGTACAATATGATGTAATATCATTACCGCCACTTCCGGTAACCTTCACCGTGGCAGTACAGATTTTCTTTATGGTCAGTGTCATGGAAGGATCCACCGGAGCCGTCTCATTGACCATACCTGTGTAATGGAAAGTCAGGGTATGATCACCCACCCCAAGTGTCTTCAGGTAAGCATTTTTAATTGTTATACTGTTTTTTTCCACAGTATAATCTGTACCCTTTTCCACTACTGTATCATCACACAATAATGAATCAAAAGTAAAGCTGCCGTCTGTTTTTGTGATCTTTAAATCCTCCAGCGAAGCTGTCGTTACAGACATAGAGCTATGGCTTACACCGGGCTGCGTCACAGTCACCGGAGTAACCGGGTCATCATTAATTTCACCCGGATAAAACCTCTTGCCAAGGCTATCGCTATTCAGCGGGATAGAAATGGTAACATAATTTGAGGCAACCGTCGGATCAGATTTAAGAGATGTCTGAACAAGTATGATCATATCATCCCCATCATAATATCCATCCATAGCAGCCATATCAGAAGGCGCAGTTCCGCTGAACTGATATGCAGTAACAGGTATATTTCCAACACTGTCTACACTCTCACCGTTTAAACCTACTGCACTAAAGATAGTTCCCCTGTAATCACTCCATTGCCACGTTTGTGCGTCTTCGGAATATGCAAGATAACCGGAAGTGCCTGTAGGTATCTTGAGTAAATCGCTGCCCTTAAGTGGTACAACATGATACACCAGATCCTTATCCCATGAACTCGGACTTCCGTCAAGCAGAACACCGGCCCACACCTTATTTCCGCCGGTCAGAGTCTTGACATCGGGGTTTTCCGGATCATGTGAAGCATCATATTGCATCTCCCCGGACTGAAGCGTGGTAAGACACGCAGAAACATTCTGTGGTGTGGGCAGAGGGATCTTCAGATACTCATTGCTGCTTAAAGCCGCCCCCTGTTCAGAATTTGTACCTGCTGTCTGCATTACAATATAAACCACATCACCGATCTCAGGATAATCCGATATACCGCTCGAAAGGTGCAATGATGTAACCAGTCGCCCTTTACCGGTTGAACGATTAAATGTCACTCCTGCCTGACCGTAATCCATAGAATCAAATGCCAGCACATACCATTCCCCGTTTACTCCGGGCTTCGAGATAGTCCATGGTGTAGTATCCTCAGGATCATATGTCGGTTTTGTTGCTGTGATCATATATACTTCAAAATATGAAGTGGCTGTATCTGATGTTGTAAAATCTACAGTAAGAGTATTTGCTGACACATCATAAGAAACATCATTTATCTCCGGTGCCTCATCAGAGCTTTCTCCGGCATAGGCCGCACTGACTGTAAACGTTACGACATCAGAACTCATAACGACAGCGCTGTCATTCATTATCTCAAGCTGATAATTCAACGATGTACCTGCAGCAAGTGTAGGCGGCGTATCATGTTCGGTATCATGAGCCCAATAAAGACTGCCCTCGAAACTGCCACCCGAAGCGGTAAAAATACCTTCGTTACCTGTGCCAAAATGGGTTTTGTCAATCGACTGTATCCAGAAATTATTATCAGGAACTGTCGCAGTATCCCCATACCAGACATAAATCTCGGCCATATATTCGGTACTGTCGAAATCCGGTAGTTCGCCGTAATCAGCGTACCCCCACGTGATACTCATAACTCCGTCAGTATCCATATAAATACTTTGCGAAGTAAAGTAACCGGCATCAAAAACGGGATAATTAGGTTCCGCCTTCACTTCATACATCAATGCCATATTTGACATCGGTCCCACCACCATGGCGAGAGTCAGCACAAAGCATAAGATCCGTTTTAAGACTCCTCTTCTTGTAAACATAATAACCCTCCTTTTTTCATGACTTCGTTATTATCGTTCAACAAAATTATTATTCATTATATCAAAAAAAACCCACGAGCAATTGCTCATGGGTTAAACGGATGTTTTTGATGTCTAAACGGTAATTTGTTAACCGTTTTTTTCGATCGGATCGTATTATCGATCTTAATATTATTGATCTTAATATTATCGATCTTAGCCTTTTCATTTTGTCTCCTTTTGATACAAGCCTATGCCCCGTAGCCGCTCAGCAGTTTTTGAATACGCTCGATCTCGCCCGGAATATAAAGGTGTCTTCCGCAATCCTTCATGCATGGCTTGTCCTCACATGACCTGCAGTCTTTAGCTGTCTGCTCCAGATCCATCTTAAGCTTTCCCGCCGCCCAGTATTCTTTTCCGAGGTGGAAATAATTGAACTGACGGAAACTCGTATGAACCTCATGCCCATGCGGACAAAAACATTTTTCGCACCTGTCGCAGGCGATCGCGTCAAAGTCTTTGCTCAATCGATCCCTGACTTCCTCAAATGAAAAATGAACCTTCGTGTACTCTTTTTCAAATGCATCCTTTTCCTGATCAAAGGTTCCGATACCAAGCAACGCGCAGGAGAAGGGGTACTCTAAGATCCCGCCTATAAGCTCCGCTGTGGAGAAGGGTCCGATCAAAAGGCCGGCTGCATACACCTTGTTCAGTATGAAGCCCTTGTCCCTGAAAGCATCCTCACCGGCTATGCGGTCTAACATCCCGCGCTCCAAGATATTACCGCTTCCCTGCAGCACATCCACCCTGTTGTCTGCCGCCCCGCGATACAGCACATCATAATAATGCGAGGCTATGCCTGTAAAGCCTATCTTTCCCTCTCTTTTCAGATCGTACAGCGCATCCAGTGCCCCACCTTTTCCGAAAACCTCATCGGCGTTGCTCTCGTCCACCTGATGCACAAAATATATATCCGGTCTCGTGCCAAGGTTTTCAATGGACCTCAAGACCTCGCGATATATGTCACCTCCACCGTAAAAACGTGCTTTGTCGGAGATTATGATCTTTTTCCTGTCCACGGTTTTCGCAAAAACACCAAGCTTTTTCTCCGCGTCACCGTACTCCTCGGGGATAGCCGTGTCATAGAAATTGCAGCCGTGATCGAAGGCTTTTCTCATGATGGCTACAGCCGTATCCGTGTCGGGGCTGTAGTACTCCGGCAGTACCGGCACGTGACCGCTCAATATGGGGATGGTGCCGAACCCTAACTCCGACACCTTTAGTCCCGTTTTTCCAAGATTGCGGTATCTCATAATATCTTAATTCTTCCAAAATAGTTGTAATGGTTTTAACTTTGACATAGTCAATATCTCAATATATCGACATGATCTGCAAAGGCAAATGCTGTATCCGAAACGTCCGTTTCTTTTGGTATATGCACTTCCTCCAAGCCATCGCAAAACGCAAAGGCCTCCGCCTCTATCTTTTTCACAGACGGCGGGATATGCATGCTTTTAAGAGATTTACATCTGAAGAATGCTCTCTCCGGGATCACTTCAATCCTGCGGGATAACTCGATCTCCTTAAGGCTGCTGCAGTGTTCAAAGCATCTGTTTCCGAGTTCTGCAAGGCTTGTCAGCGGATCTATATGCTCTAAGGACTGGCAACCCGAAAATGCCAGTGCGCCGAGACTTTCCACAGCACCGGTGTTCGTGACACTCTTAAGCCACTTGCTGCTTTCAAAAGCAGATCTGCCTATTTTTGCCGTATCGGATGACAGTCTGATATTCTCCAAAAGATGGCAGTCTTTGTAGACTCCGCCACATATGCTTTTTATCCCTTCCGGAAAAATCAGATCCGTGATGTTACCGGTACTCTCAGTGAGATTACCTTCGTCATCCAGTTTGAAGCAGTTGATACATTCCGAAAAGATCCGGCGTACCTGATCCGGATACTCTCTTTGAGTCAGATCCGAAACATGTTCCAAAACATATTCTTTTCCTGTATGATCCGTGATCTTTTTTAAGTTTATGCAGTTTCTGAAGGCAAGGTTTTCTATGATGATCCGCTCATAGGGGATCACCAGTTCCGTGATGTTTATGTTCCCTGCAAAGCACCAGCTTGCGATCCTGCCGATGTCGGACGGTATTACAACTTTTCCCGTACATCTCGCGCCGTCCAAAAGGACTCCGTTTACGATGACCATGTCCGATTCACTGCGTTTGCAATCCAGCCACCCGGTCTGTGAAAAAGCATGACTTCCAAAAGTCCTGACAGACTTTGGAATATTTATCTCTCTCAGCCGAAGGTGATCCCTGAAAACATCGCACCCGATCTCCCGGATATCTTCAGGTACAGTGACTTCCGCTGCATCCTGCGTGTATCCGGAAAGATAAATCCTGTCCATGATATCAAAGCATGAATACACTGAAGCTATCGCCTCTCTCACCGGGTAAGGCAAAGCGTTGCCCGCGTGATTCAGGCAATCCGAAAACCGCGAAAAAACATACTCTTTGGAATCATATACTATCTTTTTGATCTGTGTACAGCCGGTAAATGCTCCGCTTTTCATTCTTGTCCCGGATGTTATTGCAACGGTTTCCAATGAGGCACAGTCCGCAAATGCGTGATATCCACATTCCACATTGTCGAGCTTAACCGATTTGAGCGAGTCGCATCTCTCAAAAGCCCTCTCACCTATGGATACGACTTCGGAAATATCCTCTGCTTTCAGATCAAGGCTTTCACATCCGGCAAAGCATTCCGCCGGCAGAACCTTTATGCCATTCAGGCACACCTTTGAAAGATTTCTGCAGTATGAAAAAACACCGGATTCCAGCTCTTTTACATTCAGATTTACTGTCCGTAGTTTGGGGCATCCCGAAAATGCTTTCTTCTCTATTACGCAGTCAGGTGAATCGATCTCAACCTCCTCAAGTTCCGGGCAGGACGCAAAGGAGAACGCTCCGATCCTGTGTATGCCCGATAGCTTCAGCGTCTTTATATCCTTATCCCGGGCATGTGCATACGGTTCGATATCAGTGTCCCATATTTTACCCTCTGTTTTTTCACCGGTGTTTTTAAATACAAAGTTATCCGAAGACGGAAATTTTCCCGCTTTATAAAACGCATATGGATCAATGTCTGCCTTATCCGGCCAGGGATCAAAAGCCGGCAGCGTAAAGCAACGCCTGAAGGCATATTCCCCGATATATTCGACAGTTGCCGGAATATTACATTTCAAAAGCTTTTTACACTCCGCAAAAGCCTCTCTTTCCACTCTCTTAAGACAGTCGGACAGCATAATGGTCTGCATGGTAAGGCAGCCCTTAAAAGCCTGCTCCCTTATCTCTGTAAGGCCTTCCGGACACTCCACTGTCTTCAACTGCTCATTACCGGAAAAACATCCCTCACCTATGATCTCGACTTCCTTTGGTATCCGGACATATTCCTCGTTTCCAAGATAACGCATCAGGATCCTTCCACTGATATAGAAATCCCCCAGAACCTGATCCCTGATATTTCCCGCAAGTCCGTCACAGTTCTCATCTTCAAGATCATATGTTTTTCCGGAAGCAATCACCTTCTTCAGATTGCAGCAGCCCCTGAAGGCCTTATCGTCGAGTATGGTATCCTCGTTTTGAAATGTGATCTCCTTAAGACTCATACAGTTGAGAAAAGCATTGGCCTTTATCTCGCGTAACGACTTGGGCAGGGTAATGCTCTCAATTCCTTTTTTGTCAAAAAAACAGCCTTTGCCGATGGCAGTAATACCCTCAGGCAGGGATATTGTCTTTAAGTTTATATTAAACGTGTTTAAGATGCCGTCTTCGATCTCCAGGGAATGATAAACGCTCTTTGCCACAGCCTTTATGATATCGGGATAAGGCGAGTCATGCCGCATAGCCTCTATGAGATTGTCCACCTCATAAACCTTTCCCGATAAGGAGATGGTCCGCAGCAGAACACATCCCTCAAAAACTTCATCACTGAAATTGGAAAAGTCCAGATCTTTATCAAGCGATATTTCGCGAAGTGACATGTTGTGGGAAAACACTGCTGTGCCCAGGCTCCTGGGACCTTCCATAACAACCTTTTCCACCCCGTCGCAGTAAAGAAAAGCAAATCTTCCAACCTTTGTCATGGTTGCCGGAAATATCATCTCTTTCAGCCCGTGGCATCTGTGAAAGGCGTAATCAGAAACCTCCGTCAATCCATCCGGAAAGTTTATCTCCTTAAGCTGCCTGCAGCCTTTAAAAGCGGATAAGCCTATCTTTTTTAGCGTTGACGGCAGTTTCACGCTCAATAGCCATGCCATGCCTTTAAAAACACCGTCAGCAATCGTCTCCACGCCCTCAGGCACTTCGACCGTCGCATCAGATCCCGTGTAAGCTTTCAGTATTCCGTTCTCTATCTCAAACTGATCCTGCACGATCGTTTCCATCAAATATTTCTCCCAGTAGCTTTCTCATCTGCGGTATGCTGCCGCTTTTATACAAGTCCAATTTATATCTCTTGGTTCCGGGCATCTTTTTCATAAAATAAGACGCCATTTTTTTTATGTAGTTCAAAACAAACAGCTCGTCAAAGCATTCCTCTGCGATATCCGTCTGCTCCATCAGCAGACTGTATTTCGTATCTTTGCACTCTCTTCCGGTCAGTTCCGAAAAAAACAGGGGATTCTCAAACCCGTATCTTGCCAGCATTATCCCGTCCGCCCCGGTCTTTTCCATCATCAGATGTGCTTTCTCGACAGAGTCGATCCCTCCGTTTGCAAAAACAGGGATTTTAACAGACTCTTTCGCAAGCCTTATATAATCATACAACGGCTCACCGTCATACATCATATTCCTCGTCCTGCCATGCACTGTAATCATATCCGCCCCCGAGGCCTCGCACATTCTGGCGAACTCCTCTATCACAATGCTTTTCGGATTCATCCCAATACGGCATTTGACAGAAACCACCTTCCCGCTTCTCTTGCAGGCTTCGATGATCCTTGACGCCCTGGGGATATCCTCCATCAGAGCACAGCCTTCACCGGATTTCACAACATTCGGAACAGGGCATCCCATATTAATATCGATAATGTCAAACTTTTCCAGTTCGCTGCTTTTCGCTGCCCTCTCAAAATATGCCGGGATCCCTCCCAAAAGCTGTACACATTTGAGCTTCTCCCTGTCATCAGTATACAAAAGCTTGAAGGTCGCCCGGTCATCATATTTGAGGCCGTTAACGCTTACCATCTCAGTGTAAGCGCTTCCCGCACCGAGTCTTTCCGCCATCAGCCTGAAGGGAAAGCAGGTATATCCGGCAAGAGGCGCCATCAGCACATTCGACTGCAACCGGATTCCGCCCACATTTATCTCCCGGCCCAATATTCTGTTTTTTTCACCTGATGTGTCTGTTATGTTTTGCATAGAGCGATTATACCACAAAGCAACGAGGAAAATGCAAATTTTCAAAATACTAATCCGGATAGTTTGACAGTCTGACCTCATCCATATCGCTTCAAAGCCGGCAATGTCCTGAGGAGACTGCGCAAACTTGTCACCCCGGCTCATTGCCTGCACGAACAACAGGGCAGAAAGGATACCCCCTGTATTTCATGGTCCTTTCTGCCCTGTCAGATCAAAACCCTGTATTTACTTTTATTTCTTTACCTGTACTTTCATGTCTGCTTTCTTTTTCACATCCTCCTGCGCCTTCTGGATCGCCTTCGCGTTCACCTTGGAGCCCAGCAGCTTAGAGAGCCTGTCAAGCGCCTTCGTATCCTTGCCCTTATACTTGATGTAGCAGTCCTTTAACGCTGCGTCGCGGAATTCCCGGATATCCTTCTGAGAGGTCTTGCCCTTTGCCACGCCTTCCAAAACGCGTTTCTGGAATTCCTTGTTGAAATCCTTGTCCCCCAGCTTCTCAAACTTAAACACTCTGAACTGTACGGAGGACGCCTTGGCAAAATCCTTCATGCCCTTCTCCAGAAGCTTCTTCGCATCCTCTTCTCCCATATCCTTTGCCTTGTCGGAGCATGCATGCACCAGAGTGTCTACGTAGAGGGATTTCTCTGCGGAGTAGACGATCAGCTCTTTCTCAAATTCATCCTCCGGATCCAGCTCCTTCCGGTAATCCTCTTCCTTGTCCATCGCCTGCTTCACCGATGCAACCTTGTCCTCGCTAAAGAGTGCCTTCTCCTCGACCGGAGCTTCCTTCTTCGGTGCCGTGGCCTGTGGTTCTGTCTTAGGTGCAGCTGCCGATTTTTTCTCGGCTGCAAGCGCTTCAAGTTCTTTCTTCACATCCAGACGCTGGAAAAGAGCATCACCCTTATGCACACGAATTCCGTCAGGAAGCTTTCCGAAGCAGGACAGGCTGTCCCAATTTTTCAGCGCTTCATCCGTTATACCTAGCTGTTCAAAAATCCGCGCCGGCGTATTGGGCATTACAGGTCCGATCAGAACGGCAGCATAACGAATGCATTCAGCCAGCATCAGCAGCACATTACCCAAACGGCCACGCTTTTCAGGATCGCGGCCCAGCACCCAGGGCTGTGTAGCATCAATATACTTATTGCACTCGCCGATAACCTTCCATATCTCAATCAATGCCTGAGAGAACTGCAGTTTATCCATCTGCTCTTCAACCAAAGCAGGCAGTGCAGCACAGTGCTCTCTGAGCGGATTGTCCATCTCAGTGTCCACGGAGGTCTCATCCCAGGTGGGCAAAATGCCGTCAAAATACTTTTCAATCATCGCCACAGTGCGGCTGACCAGATTACCCAGATCATTTGCCAGATCAGCGTTCACGCGAGTAAGGAAAGACTCGTTTGTATAGTTGCCGTCTGCTCCAAATGGCATTTCGCGCATCAGATAATAGCGTAGTGAATCGACGCCATAGCGGCGCACAATGGGTTCCGGATATACTACATTGCCCTTGGACTTGCTCATTTTATCTGCACCGAATAACAACCATCCATGTCCAAAGACTTGCTTGGGCAGCGGCAGACCCAGCGCATGCAGCATAATCGGCCAATAGATCGTATGGAAGCGTACGATCTCTTTGCCTACCAAATGCACATCAGCAGGCCAGTACTTCTGATACAGCTCATCATGATCCGTACCATAGCCCAGTGCAGTAATATAGTTTGAAAGTGCGTCAATCCACACATATACAGTATGCTTCGGATCGAAGTCAACCGGAATGCCCCATTTCACGCTTGTGCGGCTCACGCACAGGTCCTGCAGTCCAGGACGCAGGAAGTTATTAAGCATCTCGTTTGCTCGGCTGGCAGGCTGAATGAAGTCTGGGTGCGTTTCGATATATTCGATCATCCAGTCCTGATACTTGCTCATACGGAAGAAGTAGCTTTCTTCTTTCATCGGCTGGCAGGGACGTCCGCAGTCCGGGC
>JAFYAD010000101.1 GCA_017540915.1 Lachnospiraceae bacterium | reverse complement strand
GGCATATTTAGGCAAAGTCTCCGGCCGCGACGAGGACAAGATGGAAAAGAGCGGTCTCCACTTTGACTACAAACACGGGATCCCCTACATTGACGAGGCGAATCAGATACTGATATGCAAAAAGATGGCATCTGTCCCTATCACAGAAGACAGCTTCTGCTCTCCCGGTCTGAAAGACAAATTCTATGCAGACGGCGATATGCACACCATGTATATCGGAGAGATCGTCGGCGCTTACGCCAGATGACTTTCGAACGGTTAAAGGTTGCAGGAAGACGTTCAAACGCAGGCTTTCCCCTGCAAGCACACAGTTGAAAACCCGGTGGAGACATATCTCCCACCGGGTTATTTTTTTCAAATAGGTTCTGTTATCTCAGTCTGTATCGGTTTTATCCCTGATCTTCAAGCAGGTTCTGTTATCACAGTCCGTTTCAGGCTTTATCCTTGATCTCTCCATGCCAGCTCTGAAGTGACTGGATCTCACTGCCACCGTTCTTTTTGAGAGCGGCGATGCCGTCTGCTGCCGCCTTTGCCGCAGCAATGGTGGTGATGTAGGGGATACGGGCCTGTACAGCCGCCTTTCTCAAGTAGCTGTCATCGTGAACGCTCTCCTTGCCCGAAGGTGAATTGACCACCAGATCAACATCACCGTTGGTGATCATGTCTGCCACATTTGGTCTTCCCTCATAGAGCTTCTTGACCTTGGTAGCCTCGATGCCTGCCTCATTGATCAGATCACAGGTGGTACCTGTAGCTAAGATCTTGAATCCGCACTCGGCAAATACCTTTGCAACCTCGCAGACCTCAGCCTTATCTTTTCTGTTGACGGATATAAGCACAGTGCCTTCCATGGGAAGCGGGCTGCCTACCCCCTCCTGAGATTTGACGAAGGCCTCACCGTAAGATCTTGCAAGACCCAAAACCTCACCTGTAGAACGCATCTCCGGTCCGAGTATCGGATCAACTTCCGGGAACATATTGAAGGGGAATGCAGCCTCTTTTACGCCATAATACGGAATGTGCTGCTCTTTCAATGACGGAACCGGTGAAGGAATCCCTGTCAAGTCTTCCGTGATGATCTGTGTTGCCAGAGGTACCATCCTGATATTACATACCTTTGATACAAGCGGCACTGTACGGCTTGCCCTGGGGTTTGCCTCCAGCACGAATACCTTGTCATTCTCTATAGCGTACTGCATGTTCATAAGACCCTGTACATGCATCTCTTCAGCAATCTTTCTGGTATATTCCTTGATGATGTTCACATTCTTTTCGGAAATGTGAGCTGAGGGCACGATACATGCCGAATCTCCGGAATGTACACCTGCAAGCTCGATGTGCTCCATAACCGCAGGTACGAAAGCATGTGTTCCGTCACAGATAGCATCAGACTCGCACTCCAATGCGTGATTCAGGAAGCGGTCGATAAGTATCGGTCTGTCAGGTGTAACGCCTACCGCTGCCTTCATGTAATCTGACATAGCGTCATCATCATAGACAACTTCCATGCCTCTGCCGCCCAGAACGTAAGAAGGACGCACCATTACAGGATATCCGATCTTTCCTGCGATAGCGATAGCCTCCTCCACTGTGGTGGCCATGCCTGATTCCGGCATCGGAATACCAAGCTTATCCATCATCTCCCTGAAACGGTCTCTGTCTTCCGCAAGATCGATCACTTCCGGTGATGTACCCAATATCTTAACGCCGTTTTTCTTGAGGTCCGCAGCAAGGTTCAGCGGTGTCTGACCACCGAACTGTGCTATGACTCCAAGTGGCTTTTCTTTTTCATATATGGACAGAACGTCCTCAAGTGTCAGCGGCTCGAAATAGAGCTTATCAGAAGTATCGTAATCCGTTGATACCGTCTCCGGATTGCAGTTTACTATGATGGTCTCGAAGCCCAGCTTCTTGAGGGCCATAGCTGCGTGTACACAGCAGTAGTCAAACTCGATACCCTGTCCGATACGGTTCGGACCGCCGCCTAAGATCATGATCTTCTTATTGTCTGAAACGGTTGACTTGTCAGGCGCATTGTAAGTAGAGAAATAATATGCGCTGTCTTTTGTACCGCTTACATGGACGCCTTCCCAGGCTTCGGTAACGCCGATGGCTTTTCTCCTGTTTCGGATATCATCCTCCGGAACACCTAAAATCTGGCTTAAGTATTTGTCTGAGAAACCGTCTTTCTTAGCCTTTGTGAGGGCTTCATCAGAAGGAACGGAGCCCTTTCCTGCTATGAGAGCTTCCTCCTCCTCTACCAGTTCCTTCATCTGCTTCAGGAAATAGTGCTTTACCTTAGTGAGATCAAAAATCTCGTCTACGCTCGCGCCCTTTCTCAGAGCCTCATAGATGATGAAATATCTCTCGCTGCTGGGTGTGATGAGAAGCTTCAACAGCTCATCTTTGGACATATCGCCGAAGTTTTTGGCATGTCCGAGACCGTAACGACCGGTCTCCAAAGATCTTATAGCCTTCTGGAAAGCTTCCTTAAAGTTCTTGCCGATGCTCATGACCTCGCCAACGGCACGCATCTGTGTTCCCAGCTTGTCTTCAACACCCTTGAACTTCTCAAATGCCCATCTTGCGAATTTGATCACCACATAGTCGCCGTCCGGAACATATTTATCCAAAGTGCCGTATTTACCGCACTCTATATCTTTTAAAGTCATGCCTGTAGCCAACATTGCAGACACCAGCGCAATGGGGAAGCCGGTAGCCTTCGAAGCAAGAGCCGAAGATCTGGATGTACGCGGGTTGATCTCTATGACTATAACACGGTCAGAAACAGGATCATGGGCAAACTGCACATTCGTACCGCCGATGACCTGAACCTTGTCCACGATCTTATATGCCTGCTCCTGCAAGCGTGCCTGAAGCTCCTTTGAAATAGTGAGCATTGGAGCCGCGCAGAATGAATCTCCCGTATGAACACCCAAGGGATCGATATTCTCTATAAAACATACGGTTATCATGTTGCCCTCGGCATCCCTGACAACCTCAAGCTCCAGCTCTTCCCAGCCTAAGATAGACTCTTCCACCAGAACCTGGCCCACAATGGAAGCCTGAAGTCCTCTTGCCATGACTACCTGCAGCTCTTCCCTGTTATATACCAGGCCACCGCCGGCACCGCCCATGGTGTAAGCCGGACGCAGTACTACCGGATATCCCAGCTTATCTGCGATGGCAAGACCTTCCTCCACGGAATAAGCAACTTCGCTTCTGGCCATCTCGATACCAAGCTCATTCATGGTGTTCTTAAACTCTATACGGTCCTCGCCTCTCTCGATGGCGTCAACCTGTACACCGATGACCTTCACGCCATATTTATCCAGCACACCTGCCTTGTAAAGCTCAGAGCAGAGGTTAAGTCCGGACTGTCCTCCCAGGTTTGGAAGCAGCGCATCCGGGCGCTCCTTTTCTATGATCTGCTCCAGACGCTTAACGTTGAGAGGCTCGATGTATGTAACATCCGCCGTCTCAGGGTCTGTCATGATAGTGGCCGGATTTGAGTTTACCAGCACAATCTCATAGCCCAGTTTCTTAAGCGCCTTGCACGCCTGTGTTCCCGAGTAGTCAAACT
>JAFYAD010000100.1 GCA_017540915.1 Lachnospiraceae bacterium | reverse complement strand
GTGACAGCTATGGCCATACAGGCGCTGTAATTTTATTATGAGGATAATGAAGAAGTCCGTGCTGCTGTGGACCGAGCAGTGGAATGGCTGTCTGAGCACCAGCAGGAGTCAGGCGGTTTTATAGCTCTTTTGGGAAGCTCTGTCATGGAGACCTGTGAGAGTACTGCCCAGGTGGTGATGGCGTTGTCTTCGATAGGCATAGATGCCGGAACCGATGAAAGATTTATATCTGAATCGGGAAAGAGTGTGGAGGACAGGCTGTTGGAATACTATACGGCAGTTGATGAAAACCGGGGAGGATTTGTCCATGTGATCTCCGAAGACGGAGCACCTAAGATCAACGGGTTGTCTTCAGTGGAGGGAATGTGTGCCGTGACATCTCTCGTGAGGCTGAGGAATGGAGAAACCCCGTTTTATGATATGAAAGCCGGAGGGGAACATGCGGATCAGGAGACACTGTCACAGGACAGTTCTCAGGAAACCACTGAGAGAGCGGAGAAAACTCTCTTAGGTACAGTGACGGATGATGAGATCAGGGATGAAGGCGAGGCAGAGGCAGATACGGACAATAATGGCAGGCATTTGGTTTCGGCCGTCATCCCGGCGATTATTGCTTATGCGTCCATAGCGGTGATCCCGGTCGTACTGCTGTTGATTTTCGGGAAAAAAGGCAGGAAAATGTGATCATATAATCATGAAATATTCAAAAGCGAAAACAATATTTTTTTATATACTGATATGCGGTATAATGATGATCCCGGTCATGATGCTGACCTCCTGCAGGGGGACCGGAGAGACAGAGAAAGCTTCGGAAGAAGCCGTTAGAACCTGCACAATATCCATAAGATGTGATGTGCTGCTGGATAAGATGGACGAGGTTACTCCGGAAAAGGCGGAATTTATACCGGAGGACGGTGTGATACTGCAGGAGACGGAGGTTAGTGTAAAAGACGGAGATACCGTATATGATATATTGAAAAACGTCTGCGCTGCAGACAGAATACATATGGAAATGAGAAATACCGCGGGAACGGTATATATTGAGGGCATAGGGCAGTTGTATGAGTTTGACTGCGGGGAGCTCTCCGGCTGGATGTACAGCGTGAACGGTATCTTTCCAGATTATTGCTGCAGTGAAGTAGAGGTTTCTGACGGAGATGTGATAGAGTGGCAATATACCTGCAATCTCGGAATGGATCTTGGTAAGTAAACAGATGTCTGATGCATTTTCAAATTTACATCCTATATTAAATTTTATATTTTTTCTGGCGGTGATATCCGTCACAGTATTGACATTGCACCCTTTGGTGCTCGGGCTTTCTTTGTTGTGCGCATTTTTTTATGCCGTGATCCTGTACGGCTTTGGCGCGGCGATAAAGAGGCTTTTTTTATTTTCTTTCCCGATCATGCTCCTCACGGCTTTGATCAATCCCCTTTTCAATCATTACGGAGTGACAACGTTTTTTTATCTTCCGAACGGTAACCCTGTGACAGCGGAAAGTACGGTCTACGGATTAATGTCCGGCCTCATGATCTCTGCGGTCATTATGTGGTTTTTCTGTGTTTCAAAAGTGATGACGTCGGATAAATATATCTGCATCCTGGGGGCTTTTGCGCCAAAGGGGGCGTTGGTGCTGTCGATGGCACTTAAGTTCATTCCGGATTTTGAGCTCCGCAGAAAAATGATACGTGATGCGGGTAGAATCGTGGGCAGGCGAAAAGGCGACGGGATAAGAGATCTTTCCATACTGACTACATGGGCGCTTGAAAGCAGTTTGGATATTACGGATTCCATGGAGGCGAGAGGTTACGGCAGCGGGAGGAGGACATCATATTCTGCATACAGACTGAAAAAACGAGATGTGTCCGCGATCATATATATGTTGGTATTCGGGACTGTCACGGCATACTCGGCCTGTGCCGGTGCCTTTTATGCGTCATATAATCCTGTTATAAAGATCACTTTTACTCTATCGGAATGGAAACAGCTGCCCGGCTTCTGTGCTTTCGCGGCATTCTGCCTGCTGCCGGTTTTTTCATACATAGGCGAGTGCGCGGCGCTCAAAAGGGTTTCGGCAGAGAACGTTGACGGAAAGGAGAGTTTGAGGTTATGGGAGATCAGTTAGTCATAAAAGATCTTTCTTTTACATACAGAGGATGTGAAGCTCCGGCTCTTTCCGGCGTAAACTTAAGCATTGAAAGGGGAGAGTTTGTGGCGGTCTGCGGCCATACAGGCTGCGGTAAGAGCACGCTTTTAAGACAGATCAAGACACAGATAGCTCCCCGGGGTGAGGTGGCAGGAAGAATCCGGCTTGACGGCAGGGATGTGACGGAATATGAGCCGGGGGAGCTGGCTGCAAAGATAGGTTTCGTGTTCCAAAGTCCGGACAGGCAGGTGGTGTGCGACAAGGTGTGGCATGAGCTGGTCTTCGGACTTGAAAATCTTGGTGTCCCGAAGGATGCAATGCGGCTTCGTATAGCGGAGACCGCCGGATATTTCGGGTTTGAGGAATTCTTTCAAAAGGATGTTAAGGAGCTTTCAGGGGGACAGATGCAGCTTTTGGGCCTGGCTTCTGTCATGGTGATGAAACCTGAGCTGATGATCCTGGATGAGCCTCTGGCACAGCTTGATCCGGTGACTGCAGGGGAGTTTTTGAACATACTGGTGAGGTTAAACAAAGAGCTTGGCATAACCGTGATAATATCCGAACACCGTCTGGATGAGGTACTGCCTGTGGCAGACAGGCTTGTGGTCATGAAAAAAGGAGAGATAATCTGTGACGATAAGCCTGAGGCTGCGGGAGCCTTTTTGAATGAGATCACGGACAGTATGTTTTGCGCAATGCCGGTTCCCATGCAGGTTTTTGCGGATGCGGGCTACAGAGGAGAGCTTCCGCTTACGGTGGGGGAGGGACGAAGACTTCTCGGGAGGCTCTGCGCCGGAAAAGAATGGACGGGGGAGACCGCTTCCGAAAATGTTTGTTCAGGAAAGAAAGAGTATGTCCGTAACCGGGGTGGCAACGGCGGGAATACAGCCCTGTCCTGTAAGGATCTTTTTTTCAGATATGAGAGAAATTCAAGAGATGTGCTG
>JAFYAD010000099.1 GCA_017540915.1 Lachnospiraceae bacterium | reverse complement strand
GTCCGTCCCTCCTCTCTATCTGCTTCATAATGGAGGCGGACCACTCGCTCTCACCGTTTTTCATCTCCAGGATCTCGGTATTTGCCCGGATAACCGCAAGGGGAGTTTTCAGCTCATGGCTGATATTTGTCAGGAACTGTTTCTGGAGCTCGGCATTCCTCACTTCGTTTTTGACCACACGGCCCGCCAGCAGATTTACCAGCACAAAGGAGATTATCATGCCCAGAGCCACCATGTACATGGCAAAATACAGGAGTCTGTCGTTTACCCTGATCTCGTTTGCGGATTCAAGGAAGACCACTATGACAGACTTGTCAGCTCTTTTTCTTATCTTGTAATAATAGTTGCCATGCTTTCCGAACTTGGCTGTGCGGCTCTTTACTTCCCTGGCATAATCAACGGCCTCTTCCTCGTTCACCGCGGCAATGTAACCGGTTTTTACATCTCTGACACTGTCGTCACCATTGAAGATCACCGCAAAATACCTGGTATCAAAGAGGAACTCGGGGGATTCGTAACCCCTGCTGATGCGGAAAATATTCTCCATAGCCGGCTTGCCATCATCACCCTCATCGCTTTCTATAACGGTGGAGATGGCCACCGGAAGGTCGCCGTCATTTTCTATGATGTAATCCAGCACCATACTGATCTCGCGACGGGACACCGCAAGGTTGACCAGAAAGATAAGGATGCCCACAAAGATCATCACCACTATGAAGGATGCCATTGCGAGCAGGATAAACCGGTTTTTCATTTTTTTGATGGCACGTTCGGTCATGTCAGCCTCCCTTCCTCAGGATCTCACAAGTCTGTAGGTCCCGCCTTTTTGGCCGGTAATGGTAGTCTTTGATGCCACGGATCCCAGCTTGTTTCTGAGGTAGCTTATGTACAGCCACAGTGTGTCCTCTCCGGCCTCCGGCTCCTCGGGCCACACCTGCTTCAGCAGGGAAGCGGCGTCAAGCTCTGAACCGCTGTTTAATATAAGCTTTTCCATCAGTTCATATTCCTTCATGGAAAGCCGGACCGTGTTTTCACAGCGCAGCTCAAGGCTTTCCGCCTCCAGGGTTATATCTTCAAAGCTGAGATTTTTCGGCCCACGGTCGTCGCCCCTTCTGCCCAGAGCCCTGACCCTGGCCAGCAGTTCCTTCATTGCAAAGGGCTTTGTGAGATAGTCATCGGCTCCGGAATCAAGTCCCAGAACCCTGTCTTCAACCTCCGCTTTTGCGGTGAGCAGAAGTACCGGCGTGCGGATACTGTTGTCACGAAGCCGCGTCAGGACCTCGATACCGTTGAGTTTTGGCATCATTATATCAAGGATGATAACGTCGTAGCCTTCGGAGAGTATCCTCTCCATTGCCTGTTCTCCGTCGAAAACCGCGTCAACATGATGCTCCTCCATCTCAAGGACGGTCTTTATGGCATTGTTCAGGTCTTTTGTATCTTCTGCAAGCAAAAGCTTCATGACAGGCTCTCTCCCAATATCATATCTCTGATGGTCTGCATGGAGACATCCGTGGATGCCAGCTCGTCAGCGCATCTTTTCAGCTCTTTCACGATAAGTTCCGTATTCCCCTGAACATCCTTCTTGTATTTCAGATGATGCTCGAGAGCAGCCCAGGTGTCCATGGAAATGGTACGAAGCTGGACCTCGGCATAGTAGCCCTCCAGCCCCAGACTGTTGTCCTCACAGTAGAGGATAAGGTGCAGGCTGCGATAACCGTTGGGCTTTGCATGCCTGATGTAGTCCTTTTCATCGCGGGATATGATGCCTTCGGTCGACAGAAGATGATCCCTGATGGCGTATACATCACTTATAAAAGGACACACAACCCTGATACCCACGGCATCGTGTATCCTTTCCAATGCGGAATGATGGTCCTCGATGTAGCCCTTTCTGCGGCATTTTTCACGCATGCTCTCATCGCTTTTTATGCGGCAGAGGCAATGCTCCACCGGATCCATACCGGTTTCCTTCTTTTTCTCTTCCCTGTAGTCCTCTATCAGCTTCATCAGCCTTTGGGAAAAGGCCTCAAGGCGCTCCCGGTGCTCTCCGTATATGCTCATACTCTGATCTGATCTCCCATCTTTACCGAATATATCACTCTTTCCTTTACAGGAACTCCCGTGATCTGCTCTATAGCCATGGCATAGTACCTAAGCTGGGTGGAATAAAGATCGGCAAGCTCTTCCATGGCTTTGACGTTGTCCGTCTTGTAATCAACTATAACATATTCTCCCTCTTCCATAAACAGGGCATCTATTATACCCTGCACCAGAATCTCCTCTTCGGCGGGAAAAGCGCTGTTTACCCTGTCAGCCGGGATAAGAACGCAGAAGGGCTGCTCCCGCTTCAAACTGCCGGATAAAGCTGCCGCCTTCATGCGCCTTCCTATATCGCTTTGGATAAATCTGTAAAAATCCCGGCTTTTAAGCACGTCAGCCTGGCTTTGATCCAGAAATCCTGTCTGTGCAAACTCCTTTATCTGTGCACTGATGTCATCAAGGCTTAAATCACAGCCGTAATTCAAAAGTTCGAACATTCTGTGGTAAGCACTTCCCCTGAGGGATCCGATAAGAGGCGCCTCGCTGTAGGCCTCTCCCGCCTGCTTCTTTATGAAGAGGGGAACGGGCTCCTGGGGTATTTGGTTTACATAACTATTCTGGTCATTCCGTTCGTTTTTACGAATATCACATCCGTTATCTATGTTCTCTGCCCGTAGATTAAGGTTGACATAATCAAACGAGTTGTCGCCTTCGGGTAGGTTTACATAATTTTCATGTTCCTCCACCAGCTCCAGAGTGTCCTTCTCCTCCATGGCCAGATGCTTAAGGGTGGACACGCTAACCTTCATAGGAATATAAAGGTCGTTATTTTTGCCTGCGTCATTTTTATAGGTCCAGGCCATATTTTTCAGCATTTCATTTTCGTAACGATCACTCGAACTGCCAGAGTCATAATTACGACCGTTTTTCAAATTTTCTTCGATTTGCTTCAAATAATCTTCTCTGAGCTCAGATCTGCTGACACGCGTGTCAACCTCCTCATTAACAAGATCTTTTGAGGTAATTAATTTTATGTTTAACGGCACCCCATGGGGATGGACAAATACACACCCGTTATCACCCTCTATAATTGACTTGCCCAGTTTGTTAAACTCCGCATCATGGCAAAGTGCTTCAACGACCCAGTCAATATAGCTCGGTTTTTCCAGGATGGTGTCACCGTCCAGAGGCTTTTTTCCTCCCTCTTCTAAACCGGTTATGTTATTTTTTTCTATCCTGGTCCTGCAGCGGGAGGTCAGGATCGTTGACATAATCAATTTTTCCTTTGCCCTGGTGAGGGCTACATAAAATACCCGGAGTTCCTCTCCGTAGTTCTCACATTTTATATGCCTTGCAAGAGCTTTTTTGATAACGGTAGTTTTCTTTGTTCTCAGGTCAATATCCACGTGATCAATGCCGATACCGCCCTCTGAATCCATTATCAGAGCGCCTGTAGTGTCCATAACGTTGATATCCTTGCCGAGCCCGGCGACAATACAAACCGGAAACTCCAGTCCCTTGCTCTTATGGATGCTCATTATCCTCACCACATCGTCCTGGGCGGAGGAGATCTGGGACTGTCCGAAGTCAACATCGTACTTCTTAAGTCTTTCTATATAATT
>JAFYAD010000098.1 GCA_017540915.1 Lachnospiraceae bacterium | reverse complement strand
ATGCCGGGGCAAGCCGTTTGGGCAAGCCGGGCATCGGCTTTAAATCAGGCGTATCGGATGTGAGCGTACTTGAAGAGGAAGTGAAACGGACCTTTCAGCCGGAATTTAGAAACCGCCTGAACCGTATAGTGATGTTTAACGGAATGGATGAGGATATGGGTGCGCGTGTTGTAGAGAAAAAACTGGGAGAGCTTTCTTTGATGCTTTCCAGAAAACACATTGAGCTCATTACAGAGAATAACGCAAAGGATCTGCTCCGGAAAAAGGGAATCAGCAGAGAATACGGTGCAAGAGAAGTTGAGCGCGTGATCAGAAACGAGATCAAGCCGCTCATGGTTGATGACATTCTCTTCGGGAAACTGAAGAATGGAGGTAAATTGAAACTGACTGCTGATGCAGAGACCTTTACTGTAGAGGTTAAATAGCAGCAAAAATAGCATCTTGACAGAATTGTTTTCAGGTAGTATTCTATGGTTAACAATAAATAAATAGGGTTGACAATCGAAACCGATAATCAAAACCAGGAGGAAACTTGAAATGAAGAAGATGACTGTCTATGAAATGTGTGTTTGTGCGCTGTTTACGGCGCTTTTATGCGTTTTGGGGCCGGTGGCGGTACCCATTGGACCTGTTCCTGTAACATTGGGACTTTTGGTGATCTACCTGAGCGTATATCTTTTGGGATGCAGAGGGGCTGTTATCAGTACGGTGTTGTATCTTTTGCTCGGAATGGTGGGGTTACCTGTGTTTTCCGGCTATTCCGGAGGGCTTGCAAAGCTTGCAGGTGCAACAGGCGGATATTTGGTGGGATTTATCTTCGTGGCACTTATAGGCGGTTTTGTGGCTGAAAAAAGTGCTTACAATATATGGAAGACCGGTGCGGCGCTTGTGGCAGGAACCCTTGTGGCATACGGGTTCGGTACGGCGTGGTTCGTTATCATAACACAAAACTCCATTGTGTACGCACTTACTGTGTGTGTTCTGCCCTTTATAGGCTTTGATGCGATAAAGATAGTGCTGGCTACAGCCTTTGGGAAGGCTGTCAGGGTTGCTCTCACAAAAGCTCACTTAATACCCGGGGTTGCGTAACCGGCTCCGATATTTCGGTTAGGATATTGTGTTATTCATTACATGAGCATAATGGACCAGTGGAGACACTGTTAAAGAAAAAATCAGCGGGCAGACCGCTGATTTTTTTTCGAAGCTGAGGGGATAGAGAGAAGGCATAGACAAGAATCATTTTTTGTGATAAAGTAAATTAAATTTGCCGGAACGGCAAAGGAAGGATCAGGAAAATCTCATTTTACGGAGGATGGAATGGAGAAAAGAACATTAAAACAGGAATTGGGAGAGAACGTTTATCCCGGCAGAGGCATTATAGTGGGCAGGAGTGAAGACGGAAAATATGCTGTTACTGCATATTTTATCATGGGCAGAAGCTCTAACAGCCGCAACCGTGTGTTTGTGACAGAGGGTGAGGGCATTCGTACAGAGGCATTTGATCCCGCTCTTCTGGAGGATCCGTCGCTTATAATCTATGCGCCTGTCAGGGTTTTAGGCACCAATACTATCGTGACAAACGGTGACCAGACAGACACTATTTATGAGGGCATGGAGAAAGGACTCACATTTGAGCAGTCTCTGAGAAGCCGCACATTCGAGCCGGATGGACCGAACTTCACACCGCGTATTTCCGCAAATATGCATGTGGAAGACGGAAAATACGACATTTCTATGTCAATATTAAAGAGCGATGACGGTGATCCCGAGTGCACCAACAGGTATCTTTTCACCTATGACAATCCGAAGGCAGGTATAGGAAGATTTATCCACACATATATGACTGACGGAAATCCTCTTCCTTCATTCGAGGGAGAGCCTGCAGTTGTAGGTGTTTCGGGAGATATTGATGCCTTCACCGCTGAAGTTTGGGATAACCTTAACGCAGACAACAAGGTATCGCTGTTTGTGAGATATATCGATATAGCTACCGGAGAGACACAGACACGAATTGTAAATAAAAACAAATAAGTTCCGATGGAACAGGGGGGCCCATTTAAAGGCTTCCCCTCAGGGGAAGCTGTCACCGAAGGTGACTGATGGGGTATTAAACACAATCGAAAGGAGAAAAAGATGAAGGAATTCGAATTGAAATACGGCTGCAACCCAAATCAGAAACCCAGCCGCATATATATGGAGGAAGGAGAGCTTCCGATAAAGGTATTAAACGGCAGACCGGGATATATCAATTTCCTGGATGCATTTAACGGATGGCAGCTTGTAAGCGAACTCAAGAAAGCCACAGGACGCGCTGCAGCAACATCATTTAAGCATGTATCACCTGCAGGTGCAGCCATAGGTCTTCCGCTTTCACCGGTAGAGAGAAAGATCTACTGGGTTGATGACCTGGATTTTGAGTTCTCAGAGCTTGCAAACGCATATGCAAGGGCAAGAGGCGCAGACCGCATGTCTTCATTTGGCGATTTCATCGCGCTCTCGGATGTATGTGATGTTCCCACAGCCCTCATCATCAAGAGAGAGGTTTCCGACGGTGTCATCGCACCGGGCTATGAGCCGGAAGCTCTTAAGATCTTACAGGAAAAGAAAAAGGGCAACTACAATGTTATCGAGATAGATCCGTCATACGTTCCGGCTCCCATTGAGAAAAAGGAAGTGTTCGGTATCACATTTGAGCAGGGCAGAAACGAGCTCAATATAGATGCCGATTTCTTCTCGAATATAGTGACAGAGAATAAGGATCTCACAGATGCAGCAAAGGCTGATCTTGCCATTGCTATGATCACCTTGAAATATACACAGTCAAACTCTGTATGCTATGTGAAGGGCGGCCAGGCAATCGGTATCGGTGCAGGGCAGCAGTCCCGCATCCACTGCACACGCCTCGCAGGCCAGAAGGCTGACAACTGGTGGTTAAGACATCATGAGAAGGTTCTCAACCTTCCGTTTAAGGAGGGCATTGGACGCGCTGACCGTGACAATGCTATCGATCTTTATATCGGTGATGAGTACATGGACCTTCTGGCAGACGGAACATGGGAGAACACCTTCACTGAGAAACCGTCTGTGTTTACCGCAGAGGAAAAGCGTGCATGGCTCGATCAGAATGACAATGTTGCACTCGGTTCGGATGCATTCTTCCCCTTCGGTGACAATATCGAGAGAGCATTCAAGAGCGGTGTTAAATATGTTGCTGAGCCGGGCGGATCTGTTCGTGATGACAATGTTATCGCAGCAGCAAACGGTCACAATATGGTCATGAGCTTTACAGGCATCAGACTTTTCCATCATTAATCTGCGACGTTTCATAGCTGGGCTTTGAATCCGCAAACATTTTTGGAGACAAAATGGCTAAATATGAGTTAATAAAGACTGAAGGACGCGCCAAAAGGGGCGTCCTTCATACAATTCACGGAGATATTCAGACTCCGGTATTCATGAATGTGGGAACCACAGGCACTATAAAGGGCGCCGTCACTACCAAAGATCTGGCTGAGGATCTGAAATCCCAGGTATTTCTGGCAAACACATACCATCTTCACGTCCGAACCGGCGACGAGGTCATCAAAGAACTGGGCGGACTGCACAAGTTCATGGTGTGGGACAAGCCCATACTAACGGATTCCGGCGGTTTTCAGGTCTATTCCCTGGCGGGACTGCGTAAGATAAAAGAGGAGGGCGTGTATTTCAGCTCTCATATCGACGGCAGAAAGCTTTTCATGGGTCCGGAGGAGAGCATGCAGATACAGTCAAATCTGGGTTCCACCATAGCCACGGCTTTTGATGAGTGCCCGCCGGCTTTAGCTGACAGGCAGTATGTTCAAAATTCCGTTGAGCGTACTACGAGGTGGCTCCTGCGCTCAAAAGCACACCTTGAAAAGCTTAACGCCATGGAGGACACCGTCAATAAAGAACAGCTCCTCTTTGGCATCAATCAGGGTGCGATCTATGATGATATACGTATCGACCATGCTAAACGTATTTCGGAGCTTGATCTTCCGGGATATGCCGTGGGAGGTCTTGCGGTCGGTGAGAGCGCAGAACAGATGTATCATGTTCTGGACGTGACAGTGCCGCATTTGCCGCAAAACAAACCCACATATCTCATGGGTGTCGGAACACCTGCCAATATATTGGAGGCTGTGGACCGGGGGGTTGATTTCTTTGACTGTGTATAT
>JAFYAD010000097.1 GCA_017540915.1 Lachnospiraceae bacterium | reverse complement strand
GATCCTGTATCTGTGGCAGAAGATCCTGCATTACCGGAAGATGTGCCATCGGTTGCGGATGTTCCCGAGGTATCGGAAGACGTTGTCCCGGAACCACCGGTTGCCGACGTATTCTCTGTCTCCTGTCCGTCATCACCGGTTTCTTCCTCCGATGTATTGTCTTTTATCACTATCCTGTTCTCTTCGCTGTAATGCTCGGTGGCATTCAGAGCATTGTCCGAATACCACGACAAACCTGTCAGGAAGTTGGTAACATCGCTGGTAAGCGACTTTTCATTCAAAGGTTCATCAGGGTAAATATTCAGGTACGGCAAAGCCTCCTCCAATATCTCCCTGCAAAGATTCTGCGCGTATGTTGAATGTGCCTGATCCTGGGTATTCGGTCTGTCTACCACCACGTATATCATGACCTTTGGATCATCCTGCGGAACATATCCGATAAAAGATACCAGATAGTTGATACCGTCACGGTGGGCAAGCTGTGCGGTTCCTGTCTTACCGCCCATGGAATAGCCTGCGACTTTGGCATATTTACCGGTCCCACCCTGTTCGGATACAACACCGTAAAGATAATCCTTCAGCTTTTCGGAAGTATCCCTGGATATGGTCTGTTTGAGCAATGTAGGCTGATACTGCCTTACAAGCTGTCCTTCCTCGTCCAATATCTTTGTCACCATATGCGGCTGGTAGTACATCCCCCCGTTTATCAGTGAACAGAAGGCGCTGCCAAGCTGGATCATAGTTGTATTGAAGTTCTGACCAAAGGAGTTGGTGGCAAGGTCGATCTTGGTCATATTGTCCTCTGTGTACACGAGGCTGTCCGTCCTTGACTCACCCGGCAGATCAATGTTGGTCTTTCTGCCGAAGCCGAAAACAGACTGGTATTTTGTGAAATTTTTAACGCCTATAACGTAGGACATCTGCATCAAAGCATCATTACACGAGTCCATCAATGCCTTCTTTACCGTCTCCATACCATGTCCGTATTTATTGACACATTTGATACGGTATTCAGCGATATTCTCTCCACCGTCACAATAATACTCTTCATCTCCGGTCAGCACACCGGTATCAAGCCCGCACGCCACCGTGAAGGGCTTTGCCGTGGAACCGGGCTCATATGTATATCCGACGCAGAAATTCATCCAGATACGGTTGAGGGCTTCATACATCTCATGGTTATCCATCTCCGCTATCTCTTCCTCGGAGTAATATGCGCTGAGATCCCTAGGATTCGAGAGATCAAAGCTCGGATAATCCGCCATGGCAAGAACCTCGCCGGTCTGGGGCGACATCATCAAAACACCAATATTCTGCGCTGCCGGTCCTTCGTTGTAATTATCCTGAAATGTAGTCAGAAATTCTTTGATCTTATCTTCCACAATGGATTGAAGATTTGCGTCTATGGTGCTGACCACAGTGTAACCGTCTCTGGCAACCCTGGTATTTTTTTCGTAATCGCTGTCGGAATTAAGGAAACCGTATACCCTGCCGTTTATGCCTGTAAGATCCTTATCATAGAATTTCTCAAGTCCCTGAAGACCAACACCGTCATTCTGCACCATACCTATGATCTCGCTGGCAAGGCTTCCGTACGGATAGCTTCTGATATAACTTTTCTCAAACCAAAGTCCCTTGACCAGAGGATGCTCCCCGTCATTCATAAGATCTGACAGCTTTTTCATACGGTCATAGGGCATCTGTTTAATCAGTACTATATATGCGTTATTGGGGTTTTTACTGATGATATCCCTGATTTTATCCTCATCAAGTTCATCGCCGTAACACTGAATGAGCGCCGCTATTGACGGCTCAAGATATTTATCTTTAGACAGCATTACCCTGCAATCGAGTATGAGAGAATATACATCCGTGGATGTTGCCAGGATAGTGCCTTTAGAATCTGTGATATCGCCACGGCGGTACGCCAGACTGACGGAGTCGTATGATTTTTGAGAAAGCACCTGCTTTTCATACTGTTCTCCGGAAACCTCTTCAATATAAAAAACTTTTACCGTTAACGCAATAAAAGCCACCGCGACCATAAAGAAGATCACGGTAAGCTTTTTCTTGTTGTCTCTGGATACCTTAAACGTTTTTCTCTTTTTTCTGTTTTGAACGGATCCCATTATCACTTAATCCCGCTGTACTGGGTCATATAGTCTGAAGAATCGATGCTGTAATATACTATCTGATCTTCGCCGGCATAATTCATGCCCATCTTCAGCGCTTCCTTTTTTACCATCGTGATATCGCCTGCTGTCTCAAGCCTCTTGGCTACCGCGTCGTTATTGACCTTTACGGTGTCTAACGAGCTCTCAAGCGATGCAATGCTCCTGAGCCTTGTGGTGATATCCGATTGTAATTTTATATAAAACATCACTGTAATGCAAGTGATAATCAGTGCCAACGACAAAAAAAATACATATTGCGGAGTGACCATCATCATCTGTTCCTGATGGCGTCTCGCAATGGCGTTTCTCCTGCGGCGCTCACGGTTTCTGCGGACTATCTCGGCGTTTTCCTCATAGCTCTCCTGCTCGCGCTCACGGTAGAACTCCTCCTCAGACGCATAATCCTCCTCAGACTCTGCATAGTCCAGGTCACGGGCAACGTTGTCATTGATATAAGCGCCGTATCCTGCACCTTTCATATCCCACTCGTATTCATCTCTCTCAAAACCACCGATTTCCCTCATGTTCGAATTCCTTTTCTCTTCTATGTTTTTTCAAAAACCCTCAGTTTTGCACTCTTTGACCGCGGATTCGTCTCCATTTCCAATTCCGTCGGCAGGATCGGATGTTTTGTGACAACCCGTCCTTCCGGAACCTTTCCGCAAACACATACAGGAAAGGATGG
>JAFYAD010000096.1 GCA_017540915.1 Lachnospiraceae bacterium | reverse complement strand
TGATCTCGTAACCGTAGGCCTTCAGCTTACTGATATTGTCTTTGACTATAGGATTATAAAACATTCCCGTATTCATAGCCGGTGATATGAGCTTCTTGCAGTTGCATGCCATGATGGTGGTAGTCAGCATGTCATCAGCGATACCGGACGCGATCTTTCCGGTGACATTGGCAGTGGCAGGCGCCACCAGAAACACATCTGCTTTTTTTGCCAGAGAGATGTGCTCCACATTGTATTCGTGGGCTCTGTCAAAAGTGTCCGTTATGCACCTGTTATGTGTCAGAGTCTCAAATGTAATGGGGTTTATGAAATTAGTGGCGTTTTTGGTCATGATGACCTCAACATCAGCCCCGGCTTTGACCAGCATGCTCGCTAAGGACGCGATCTTGAAAGCCGCTATGGAACCGGTCACACCCAGTACTACACATTTTCCCTTCAGTGATATCATATAAGATCCTCAAGCCTCCCGTGCTTTTCATATCTCTTTACATCGACTATCTTATTATCCTCATCTACAAAAACAACCTTTGGCTGTTCAACCGCGATCTCTTCCCGGGTCATAGCGGCATAAGCCATGATGATGACCTTATGTCCCACCCCGGCCATGTGGGCTGCGGCTCCGTTCAGGCAGATTATGCCGCTGCCCGGCTCGCCCTTGATGGTGTAGGTTTCCAGACGTTTTCCGTTATCCACGTTCACAACCGCCACCTTTTCATATTCCAGGATCCCGGCAGCTTCCATAAGTTCCTCATCTATGGTGATGGAGCCTACGTAATCAAGCCTCGCCTCAGTTACCGTGGCTCTGTGTATCTTGCCGTGAAGCATTTCAAAAGTCATGATATATCTCCTAATTTAAACAGTAACTATTGTGCAGAAAAGTTATCAATCAGCCTTGTCTTTCCGATATAGACCGCCATGGCGAAAAGAGTATCGCCCTCGATCTTATGGACAGGATCCATGGTAATGCCGTCCACTGCCGATACATAGTCAATCTTTGCAAGAGGTTCGGCATTTATAATATCAGTCATGGCTTTAAGGATCTTTTCTGCGTCGCGCTCGCCATCTTCGGTAAGCTCTTGTCCGGCAAATACCGCCTTTGAAAGGCATAACGCAGCCTTTCTCTCATCCGCATTCAGATAGGTATTGCGGGATGACTTTGCAAGCCCATCCGCTTCCCTGACTATGGGGCAGCCGACTATCTCGATGCCGTATGACATATCCTTTACCATCTTTTTGATGATGGCAAGCTGCTGTGCATCCTTCTGTCCAAAGAATGCCACATCCGGTGTCACGATATTGAACAGCTTTGAAACTACCGTGCAGACGCCCCTGAAGTGTATGGGTCTTGTCTTTCCGCAGAGCTGCTTTGGCATATCCGATAAGATCTCCACGAAGGTGGCGGCATTCTCGGAATACATTTCACTTACCTCCGGATGGAATACAAGGTCGCATCCGTGCTCCTCGAGGAGCTTTACATCATGGTCAAAGTCTCTGGGATAAGTCTCAAGATCCTCCCCCGGTCCGAACTGTGTGGGATTTACGAAAACACTGGCTACCGTCCTGTCGCATCTCTTAACCGATGCATCCACAAGGCTTGCATGTCCCTCGTGGAGATATCCCATGGTAGGCACAAGACCTACTGTAAGCCCCTGTTTTTTCCATTCCTTTACACACTCTCTGACTTCATCTATGGTAACTGCTATCTTCACCTTTTTTGCCTCCTGCTGTTAAAATATGAATCTTCCGACTGGTATTCCCGTCCGGACTTATTTAAGTTCTGCCTTCAATGATCTGTAAAAATCATCGCTGCAGTCGCTCTTTGAAAATGTATATTCCTCTGTGGGGAAGGATGAATCCTTAACCGCGCTCATATACGCCTTTACAGCGCCGTCCATCTGCTCACCGATCTCCGCAAATCTCCTGACGAATTTCGGAGTTTTCTCGAAGAGTCCCATCATATCCTGCCATACCAGAACCTGTCCATCGCACACATTACCTGCACCGATGCCGATGGTGATGATGTCGAGGCTCTCAGTGATAAGCGCTGCAAGCCTTGGCGGAACACATTCCAATGTCACGGCAAACGCGCCAGCTTCCTGAACCGCCAGCGCATCCTCAAACACTCTCCTGGCATTCGCCTCTCCTTTGCCCTGAACTTTGAATCCGCCCATTGCATTGACAGACTGCGGCGTCATGCCTATATGTGCCACCACAGGTATTCCTGCTTCGGTTATGGCTTTTATCTGCGGGCATACGCTCTTTCCGCCCTCAAGCTTTACGGAAGCCGCTCCCGTCTCCTTCATGATGCGGCCTGCGTTTTCCAGCGCCTGTGCAGGTGATATCTGATAGCTCATGAAGGGCATATCCACCGTCACAAAAGTATCATGGCATGCCCTGCAAACGCTCCTGCCGTAGACTATCATCTCATCCACGGTCACCGGCAGGGTGTCCGCATATCCCTGCATGGTCATGCCCAGGGAATCACCGACTAAGATCATATCAATGCCAGCCTTCTCAAAAATAGAGGCTGTGGTATGATCATAGCAGGTTATCTGCGCGATCTTCTCACCGTTTTGTTTCATTTCCTGTAAGGTTTTGACTGTTTTCTTCATATCTTACCTCCTTTGATCTGTAAGCCGTTCCGGCGGCTTTCCTGTATATCAGATCATTCACAAAAGACCTGACTCAACAGATTGCCTTACTCCCGCCATCCGGTTTTTAATTTATAAGCAAATGACACAAAAGATCCGCCGACACCCACGCAGCCGAAAAGCCGTCAGGGCGCAGCGGATCCACCAATAATAGAATGTTTCGGTATCGTCCGTAAAAGGTACAATCCGCTTTTTATATTGCAGCATCATCTGCTGTTTGTCATATTATGCCGGAGAGACATTGCTCCCCTCGTCCGGGGCCGTAATGCTCTCTACCGCTCCGGTCTCCGGTGCATCCGACGCATCCGCATCCTCACCGGTATCCTGATACCAGATCTCATCCTCAACCCTCATGAACTTGGGTTTGTACATGAGTCTGATCTTATCCATCAATGCCGTATATTTTATGGATTTGAATCCCGGGCGTCTCAAGTATCTTGTCTCAATCTCCAAAAACTTTCTGTTGACGTTCTTGGCTTTGACTAAGATCTCCTGCCCTTTTCTGACTACGACAAAACGCTCAAGCTTGTCCTTTTTCTCATTGAGAACGTCCAGCTTGTCCCCCACGTACCCGTCCCAGGCATCGTAGAGCTCCCTGCACTTTCTGTTGAGATTGCACATGCTGATAAAGGTAAAGCCCGCATCCAGCAAAAAGATCACCAAAAACAGTACGCCAAGTCCCAGCCTTACATCCGGCGGAATCCTGTAAACCTGTCCCAGGAAAAACGGATGACCCACCTTTATGAAAAATGTGATGGCAATCCCGAAAAACAGGGATGAAGGCACGCTCACGCGACCGTTGATATTGAAGGGATAGTAGGAATAATCCCAATACCTTGCATCAAACATCTTCTCCAGAACATAGGATGTTATATACTCTATCACAGTGCACACCATTGCTGATATCATCACCAGCTTAAAGGTGCTCTCTATGCCGCCCATAAGATATTCACTTGCAAAAAATCCCACTCCGTATATGGGGCAGTACGGTCCTATAAAATAGCCTCTGTTCATGAATTTCCCCTGTTCACACAGAGAAAAAATACTGGATTCATAAGCCCATCCTATAAAACAGTACAGCATCATCAGTATGGAGAAAACACAAAATTTATCTAACATCGCGTCCTCGATCTCTTCCCCGCAAAAGTCTCCCTCTGTGCGCATATCTTATCCGACAGGCACAGCAGCACTCCCTCTCTGTATCGCGGCGGTACCGGGGTGAGGGGAAACATGTGTCTTAATATCATATTCTTTTCCCGGTCACTTAAGTCCAGATCTTTGCAGGCTTCATTTAGAGCCTTTCTGGGATGAGTAAAACCGTGTATGGAATTTGCCCAGCTCCTCTCATGCCAGTCGTACATAAAATAATCATGCAGAAGTGCGCCGCGCACCAGCTCGTCCTCATTAACCTTAATATTCAGACGGTCCGCTATATAATATGCCGTGTAAGCCACCTGCAGACAATGCCTCAAAACCGTAGTGCTCCCGTGCTGGGTGAAATTGCGGCACTCCCTGAGCCTTGACTGTCTTGCAGTCTCGGACAGGATACAGCGAAACTTTCTCTCTTTTTCAGTGGGAAGCTTTTTAACTTTTTTCATGTTATCACCGGGGTAGTAATCTGCAACCAAAAAGTCCTGCCTTTTGAGGATATCCCCAAAGACAGGACTATTTTACAGCACCGGTAAACATTATTCAATAGTTATTGTGCTGTTTATTACATTTGCAGACAACCCGTTTTCGTCACTGTGCCCCGTTGAATATCTCGGCAACAGGGTTGTTTGAATCGATGAACAGAGTCGTATTTCCCTTTGTAACCGAAGACTTCAGCGTATCAAGCTCAAGACTGAAATTGTAGAAATCCGCTTTTCCCTCGTCATTGTAGGCTTCTGACAGTATTCTCATGTATTCTGCCTCGCCCTCTGCAACAGTGGCTTCCGCCGTTGCCTTTGCCTCGGACAGCATCACTGTAACTTCAGCGTCGGTGGTATTTTTGATGACCTGTGCCTCTGACTCGCCCTGCGCTTTGTATGCAGCTGCTATGTTATTACGCTCGGTGATCATACGTCTGTAAACAGCTTCCTTATTCTCATCCGGGAGATCCAAAACCTTGATCTTGATATCCTTGATGCGGATACCATACTGATCGCACTGGTCACCCACACATTTTAAGAGTCTGTCGGAGATCACGATAACTTCAGGCTTTGTTTCGCTATCTGTCTCGATTACCTCTCCGTTCTCATCCGTAGCCTGTGACTCGATATCATTGATCTCAACATCATCCCTGCCGGATTCCGTAGTCACGATGGCCATGGCTGTGTCACGGCTTGCTATGAGCTCTTCCTGCGACATGCTGGAGATGGTGGTCTTTAACGCGTTATATACGATGACATCGATACGTCCCTGCGCGGTTGTGGTGCTGGCGTTGAGGGACTGTGTGTATTTTTTGGCATCGGTGATGTTCCATAAAACATAGGCATCCACGATCATGGTCTTCTTATCGCTGGTGATAGCCTCCGAATCCGGAAGGTCATAGATCTGCATAGCCTTCGGAACCGAGCTCACGGTCTGCACGAAAGGTATCTTCGCCCTGAGACCCGCTGTATCGTTAGTCTCTATGATACGGCCGAACTGTTTTAACACTGTGTATTCATTCTCAGCCGTGGTGTACAGGCTATTGGTCAGTATGATTAATGTGAGCACTGCTACGATAAAGGCTACCACAGGTAATACAGCACTCTTTCCTTTTTTCTTTTCATTTGTTTCCATAATGTTCCTCCGCAAAATATATATATCAACGCATCATGATCCCCGGCTGTCCGGCTTATTCCGCAACGTCATCCATGACTGCCGCCGTCTCCGATGAGCTCGTATTGTTATTTGTGTTCGAGCCGGTTCCGGTAGTTTCGTCGTAAATCGGATAATACTTGGAAATATCTCCGCTGCCGTTATCGATCACGATCTTAAGTGTCGGCAGAACCTCGCCCATTGTCTCCAGGAACATTCTCTTCTTGGTGATGAGCGGGTAATTTACGTATTCCTCATACTCTGCATTGAAACGTGCGACCTGACCGTTTGCCTCATTTATACGGCTGGTCTTGTCTGCTTCTGCTGCCTGCTTGATACGGTCAGCCTCTGCCTCTGCGGCAGGAAGCTTTTCATTCCTGTAGGCATTTGCCTCGTTGATGGCACTCTCTTTTCCCTGTTTTGCAGTCTCAACTGCCGTGAATGCCTCTATGACCTCATCTGTCGGCGGCTCCACATCCTGGATGGATGCGTCAACCAGTGTAAGACCGATGTCCTCTTTTTCAAGCTCATCCATTATCATGGACTTAACATTGGACTGGATCTCTGCCTTGCCTGTGGTGATGACTGTATCCACTGTATAAGCAGATACTGTGGAACGTATGCTGCTGATGGCGATGTTTTTAAGTATTAAATCCGGCTCATCCGAATTGTAAAGATACTTTATGGGATCTGTCACCTGATAGCTCACATAGAAATCACAGTCGATAAAGTTGTAATCGCTTGTGATCATGACTGCCTCGTGTTCCACAACATATGTTGATCCGTCTGTATTCTCTCCGTATCCGATCTCGATACCCTTTACCGTAGTATCAACCTTCTTGAGATTCTGGACTATTGGCAGCTTCATATGAAGACCTTTCTCCTCCACCACTGAAGCCTTTCCGAAGGTTGTGATGACCGCTGACTGCGTTTCATCGATGGTATAAAAGCAACCTCCTGCCAGAAATACCACTGCCAGGATAATGATGACAGCGGCTACTACCGCAAAGCTGATGTGGGGCTTTTTGATATTTTCAGGGCCCGCATCCTTTACTCTCTCCATACTCATGTTTTTTCCTCCTACTGTACTCATTCATCTGAAATGAACTGTTACAATGTTTATGTAACTTACAATGACAGAATATATAAATCCGTATTAAATGTAAATATCCGGCTTTCGCAAAATATACGCATATATTTTTCTTTTTTATACTCCGGCACGACCGCATGCATTTACACTGCTGTTCGTGCCTCACCTATATAATATAAAAAATGAAAAATATGAATTTATGACCATATCTCCGCATAATGATCCTCAAACGGAAAGCCATCATAGAATGAGACAGATCGGAATAAGCCTTTCCAATCTGTCTCAAATATATTCTATATTCTACGTAAAAATATCTTTATTATCTACAGAAAAACAGCTTTTACGTCCTAGAACAGTCCCGTGATCTTTCCGTTGTCGTCTACGTCGATGCCATAGGCAGCAGGCGTCTTGCCAAGACCGGGCATGGTCATGATGGTGCCTGTCAGAGCTACCACAAATCCTGCTCCGGCATTTACATATACATCACGGACATTCAGTGTGAAGCCCTGCGGACGGCCCAGCTTTGTCTGATCGTCAGACAGAGAATACTGGGTTTTGGCGATACATACGGGGAGATTGCCGAAACCTAAGCCCTCAAGCTTTTCAAGCATCTTCTCGGCAGCAGGCACGAAACTTACGCCGTCTGCTCCGTATATCTCCTTTGCCACGGTGGAGATCTTATCCTTCAGAGGCATGTCGTCTCCGTATATAGGCTCGAAGTTGCTCTGCCTGGTATCCAGTGTCTCCAGCACCTTCTCGGCGAGAGCCACGCCGCCTTCAGCACCTTTCTCCCAAACTTCGGAAAGAGCGAACTCACAGCCTCTGTCCTCGCAGAATTTCCTGACAAACTCGTACTCAGCCTTGGTATCCGTCACAAAAGAATTCAGGGTTACGACAACCG
>JAFYAD010000095.1 GCA_017540915.1 Lachnospiraceae bacterium | reverse complement strand
TTCTCCCATCATCGCCCTGTGACTAATTTCGTCGAGTCCGGACAACTGTTCTAACACAAAATCCAAATACTCTTTTGTAGATGCCATAGACTATTCCTCCTTTACTTTGATCGGATACCTGATCACAGAGATCCAATGGTAGTTTTTCACCGAAGGATCAAACAACGCCTTAACCCAGTCTTTCGCAGGGAATACTTTCTCATTGGAGAGATCCGGCATAGGAACCTCGCGATTTCCTTCAAAGTCAGCCACATGCACGATATCGTCCATGCGATTCAGCTTAAATAGTCTGAAATCCCTATCTTCATTCCTCTCACGCTCCGTATGTATCATATCAAACCTAACACGACAACTGTATGTTATGTTTAATATAACAGCTAAGCTTTTCCATCCACTTCTAAATCATGTTCTAATACCAACATCGGTCAGCTGTTATTTTCAATGGGATAACAAAGACAAAAGCTAATGAAATATACAAGAGTGTACCGTATACGGTGATAAACTGTGCGAAACATTTTAAAACAACAGATTTCCGGACACAGAACCCGGTATGAAAGATTATGACGTCGGCTCCTTCTTTGAAAACCATCCCCTGAATATTCCGCCTTGGAACACCGATATGATCGTAAAGAAGATATCCGCACAGATGATGAATACAAATGACGGAAGCATGATCCTTGTGTAATGCTTGCCGTATTCTTTCTTTCTGTTGATACAGATCGCAAGCCATATATCAAATATGATTATCCCGCACCCGAACACCAGGACTTCAAGTATCTGTCTGCCGTATTCGACCCAGGGTCCGATCGGGAAGAGCGATCCTTCGCTCATTACCGACGAAATAGTTTGCAGCAGCGCTATCACTCCAAAGACAATAAGCAGGATACGCATGACATTCATCATCACTCCGCCGCCTATACCTAAGCCCCCGCACCACTTTATGCCGCTCCGGTCGCAGAAATTCTCCATGATCTGCATCAACGGTTCATTCTGTTTCCCTTCTATAAAGCCGTTGTTTGCAATGACATATACATTTATGTCTTTATCACGTTCACGGCAGAAAGTCTCCATCTTCTTAAGAAAAGGCAGGAGGTGCGAAGGTACTCCGTCCACGTAAAGCGGCATGGAGAACACTACCGTTTCTGCATCCGATATCTCATTCAGGATGCGTTCATGATCCGCCGGGGTTCTCAGTTTCTCCGTCTTCTTTTTTCCCAGAACAAACAGTTTGGTAAGCCCCATGATAAAACCTGAGGCACTCAGTCTTTTCTTGGGGCTGCAGTCTATAAATACCGTTTTCACAGATCAGTTCCCTCCCCATCAAAAGGATCCGAAAAGATCACTCCATAATCGGAAGCTCCCCAATTGAGAGCATTCCTCTCAGCCATGAGTTTCCATGTCTCTTTTTCTTTATCGCTTACAGCTCCCGTGACATATATCCTGACGATGTTGTGGCCCTTATAACGAAGCACATGATGCATCTGCCGGCCTCTGTAGGTACTCATTGGCGTTGACATTCCGATGGAACGGTCCAGTATGTTTTTGACCGCCGGGCTGTACCCGCCATACCAGTTTTCGGTAACTATCACCAGCTCATCCGCAAGTCCCATCACCCTGCACATCTCGTGAAGCGAATCCTTCAACACACAGGTGGCGGGAGTTTTGGTCCAGCATTTAAAACAGCCCCGGCAGGGAGCATATTTTCCATCGGCATAAATCACCCTGTCATATTTCTCTTTTACCCGATCACTCAACGTGATATCCCGGTCATGTATCAACACATTCATTTTATTTACCGCAATCTTCCTTTCCTCGATTTCTCTTCCCGTGCCTATTCAATAATATAGGATAACTGTATTATTTTAAAGGCCCAATCTGTGATAAAATAATCAGGGGGGGATAGATAGATGTATCACAACTTAAAGAATGAGTATAATCCGGAGGTGACGGTATGAAATACACCACCAATGATCTGTCAAAGATCCTGGGAGTCTCAGGTAATACCATCCGACGCTATGATGAGATGGGCTATCTGGCAGGATCACGCAATGAAGAAAACGGCTACAGGGAATTTTTAAATGAAGACGTGGAAAGGCTGATGTACGTTACCAGGTACAGAAAGGAAGACCTTTCCCATGATGAGATTGCTTCTCTTCTTAAGAGTTCTCCCGGAGAAATCATAAATAGCCTGACCGAAAAGCGAAAAGATATCCAAAAAAAACTCAGATACTATAAAGCTGTGGATCATCTGTTAAAGGATGATATCACTCTGATGAAAATGGCTTCCGAAAATGTTGAAAGGCTGTTAAGGCAGGATTGCCAGCCCATGCATTTTATCAGATATATGATAAAAGGGACTCCTGTGATCGATAAAAAGCGCTCGAAGCTGTTGACGGATTTTATGAACAGGTGTCCTGAGTTTTATTACATGTATCTGTATGAGAAAGAAGATTTGGAAAATGGAAGCGCATTTTGTTCTTCGGGGATAGGAGCCAATACTATCATGACAGAAAAATATGGCTATGAAGTTTCCGAAGATGTAGAGCATTATGAATCAAGGCCCTGTATACTCCGTGTTATAAAAGCTCCATTGAATGCCGAAGAGCAGGGCATGGAGACCGGCGGCCCGGTGTGGTATGAGATCATTGGCAAGGTGCTCGATTACATGAACGTGAATTCCCTTAAACTGGCGGGGGATGTGATGGCGCTTAAGATTGGTTGCTTTTATGAAAACGGTACTCTGATGCAGTATCAGCTGTACCATTATCCGGTAGAAGAAAAATAATACAGAGTCAAACACCGTCTGCATTTTAGACAATGCAGGCGGTATTTTTTTGTCTAAAACCAACAAAGAAAATGGTGTTGACTCTTACACGATGTCATACCTCATGATGGTGTCAGGAAACTATCAGAAACTATCTTTTACAATAAAACAGAAAGTATTTCACGAAAGAGAGGGAATGTACCATGAAGAAAAACAAAAGGCAATACAGAAAACGGCTCCTGGCCATAATCTGTAGCGTGGCAACTTTTATTTCCGCGATGGGAATAGATCCGGGTCTTGTGTCCGTTTATGCTGCTGAGAGTGATGATGCCATACAGACAGAATTTGTTAGCGAACAGACCGGCGAAGTATCCGAAGAGATTGCGCTTACTGAAGATGTAACAGAGGAAGCTGCACAGGATATATCCGGCGAAGAGGATGTGAATGGTGATATAAGTGAGATGCCGGAGGGAAAGATCACTTTCTTAAATAATGTATATACGGCGCAGAAAGTAGCGGCACTGGATACTTTAGCTCTTGATGGGATAGGTGCCTACAGTGTGATCATGGGAAAAGGCAATGATAATAACCATGGTATATACACAAAAGACGGCGGCACGATCACCATGAAACTTAAGAAAAAAGCAAATGTGACGGTTGATACCTGTGGATTTTTGGCAGGACAGAGTGCGGTTGTCACCGTAAGCAGCGGACAGATCAGTAAGAAGCCGATGAATACCGGTGACGGAGACAGTGCTCCCGGATTAAGATTTGTTATTGCGGGAGCAGCGGCAGGCACATTTACGATTTCAGTTACGGCAAATACATTTGTCCACGCCATTGAAGTAGAATATGTGGATGAGGTCGGACCCAGAACTGTCGATGTGTGGGACTTCGGCGGGGACACAGTAAATAACGCGGCATATACTGATAATATAACCGTTGATGGTATTGCAGCTAAAACTACAGAAGGAATTGTTTCGAAAGCTGCTTCCTTTGGTGATCTGACGATAAATCCCAATGCCACCAATGATCATTTTGGAAGCTCGTATCCATACAAACATGATTACGGTGATGGATATAATTCTACAATGGGTAGTTATTATTGCAATGGTACCGGCGG
>JAFYAD010000094.1 GCA_017540915.1 Lachnospiraceae bacterium | reverse complement strand
TTTTCGTTAAGATTATACCACATCCGATGTCACTAAATTCAGCCTTCACTTCGTTCGGCTTCATTAAGTGATCCTGTATAGGTAAATCTAAACTCAAACTTCGCCGTTGGCTCGTTTTCGTTAAGATTATACCACAAACAGGCGACCGTCACAAGCCGCCTGTTTCCCGGAAATACCGGAGCTTATCCTATAAAAGAACCAAGCCCGAAAATCAAAGATTTTCGAGCTTGGTGGGTTAGTTGGTGAATTGGTAATTGGGTATCACACTGACTATCTGAGCAGCTTCGAGAACTCCAGAGCTTTGCCCACATCACCGTCGACCTTGAGTTTTCCGGCTGTGAAGGCGAAGACCGGATCCAGCTTTCCGTTCAGGAGCTTGTTGAAATCTTCAAGACTTAAAGTCAGAGCACAGTTGCGGTCATTGTACTCATAGGGCTCCACCGAAACCTTTCCGTCTTTGATCTCAACATAGAAGACTCCGCCCTCTTTTCCTGTGAGATTCACCTGAACTGCCAGAAAATCCTTGCCTGTAAGGTCAGCATCCGCTGCAATTTCTTTTACTTTTGTAAAAACATCATTAAATGTCATTTTGTTTACCTGCCTTTCCGTTGGATATTTATACTTGTTTACGATTTTAGTTACTAAATCACCTGACTATTGAACGAAATCCGTACAGTATTCCGGATTGAGAAAACAGTAATCTTTTTCGCTCAATCTGTTTTCCGAATTTCCTCAAGCTTACTATCGTAATCATCCAGAAAATGGTGCCTTCCGCTGTCATCCTTGTAGGCTACAATGTTATTCAGGCACACATTCTCAACACTCTTAAATATATTTTGCTCCACGAAGGGATTATCCCGCGAAAGCTCTGCTATAAGTCTCTTTACCTCTGCACGTTTGGATATCTTCTCATCCTGACTCGCCGCCACATTTTCCGTGAACCGGCAGGCGCATTGCAGAAATTCCAGACCGTTGTATTTCGCCCAATGTATGATGTCTGCCTCTCTGATGAGATACATGGGGCGTATCAGCTCCATTCCTGTATGTTCCGTGCTGAAAAGCTTCGGCATCATGGTCTGTATCTGGGCTCCGTACAGCATCGCCATGAGGATGGTCTCGATAACATCATCATAGTGATGTCCCAGAGCGATCTTATTGCATCCCATCTCCTCCGCCTGCGTGTAGAGATTCCATCTCCTCATGCGGGCACATAGAGAGCAGGGGGATTTTCCGATCTCATATACTGTGTCGAAGATCTCTGTCTCAAATATCTCGATGGGGACATCCATTATCTTCGCGTTATATTGGATCTTCTCAAGATTCTGCCTGCTGTACCCCGGATCCATCACCAGAAATCTCAGTTCAAACTCCGTATCACTCTGCCGTTTCAACTCCTGAAAGAGCTTTGCCATCAGCATTGAATCTTTGCCACCGGAGATGCATACGCAGATCTTATCCCCGCTCTTCACAAGCTCATACTCATTTACAGCCTTTGTAAAACGACGCCAGACCGGCATTTTGAACTTTTTGGTAATACTGCCCTCGATATCTGCGGTGGCACGGACCGACAGCTTAGACTCGATCGTCTCATTTTTTGACATAATCACTCCATAACACAACGGTGCCCCTGTTATGTCTTCAGTCACTTTACATACATTCTACCGGATTGCCCAACGCCAGCAACACAGATCACTCAATTAAACGGCACTGCAAGATTACTCAGCCTGTAGATTCCGATCCCTATCTTCCTGCCCCACGCTCCGGGAAGATTTAACAGAGCCACATAACTGATAAACCTGATCTTAAAAGCATAGGTGAAATCGAACTCGAAAGCATCCTTCCACATCTGCTTTACCATCTGTTTTCCCTCTTCACTGCCATCGAGCTTGGGGAAGATGGACCCTAAAGTCATCATGAGGCACAGCTCATGAAACATGTATTTCTCAAGTCTGTAGTTCATCTTCTTTATCTCACCCAGGTGATAAGCCTCAAAACACAGCTTGGATATCATGACCTGATGGCTGTACCGCTGCTTTAAGGCTTCTTCCGCAACGGACTGCCCGTCCCGACCTATGAGGTAATTATAGAAATTCACATCACAATACGCCAGTTTTGCAACATAAGGCAGTGGTTTGTATATAAAGTAATTATCCTCGTAAAAAATATGCTGCGGAAGCTCAACGCCGCATTCCCTCAGCACTGATGTGCGAAACATACAGGAGTGGAGTGTCAGATTCTGCCATAACATGAACGGTCTCGTCCCGGACCATTCCACTATCTTATTGCGGGGTATGGCATTCTGATACCGGATCGTTCTCCTCTTGTTCTTTTTGGAATTGACATAGACATAGTTTGTAACTAAAAGGTCTACGCCGCCCTCTTTCTCAAACCTTTTCAGACGATTTAAGACAGAAGACAGAGCGTGCTCATCAACCCAGTCATCGGAATCCACCACTTTGAAATACAGCCCTTCCGCCACCTTCAGGCCACTGTTTATGGCCTCACCGTGACCGCCGTTCTCCTGATCTATGACACGCACTATGTGAGGATATTTTGTCTCATAGCTTTTTGCTATCTCATGGGTCCTGTCTGTCGAGCCGTCATTTACGACAATGACCTCAACATCTTCACCGCCCTTCACCAGGGATTCAACGCACACATCCAGATAATCTTCCGAATTGTAGCTCGGCACCACAAAGGAGATCATCTTCTCATTTTTATCCATATTCAAGTCCTCTCACACGGAGGTCATACTCCGTATCGCAAGTAGTATTTTCAGAAATGATATGTCTTACTGTACCTATCCATTTCTGTGATCATAGCGCTTGGAAGCATGGCTCTTTCCGCCTCTCCTGCCTCCATTCCCGTAAAGACGTCCCATCTTTTTCTCCTGCTCATAACACTTGTTACAAATGTTATAGCGGTAATTCCACGACAGGATACGCCCACACTTGCGGCAGATCTTCTTTTCGGCGGAGACATCCATAAGCTGCTTCATGATCTCGGATGCGATCTCCTCCTTGCGCATAAAGATGCGCTTTCTGAAATCGTCTTTATTATAACTGATGGTTCTGGCAAATGCAAAATACAGATCCAGTATCTTGTAATCCTGCTCCAGATAGTTGAGCTCATTTATGCCGGAAAGGTTGTACTCCAGATCGATCTCGATATCCACTTCCTGAAGATATCTCCTCACCAGAAGCTTCCATATTTCCTCTAAGGTCTCATTGCGCTCATCATAGGGCACCAATGCGAACTTCCACATCTCCTCCTTGGTGAGTCCCCCAACATTTTCCATGTATGTGCATTTCTTGAGGATCAGCTCCGAATCAGACTTCTCATAGAGATTTTCGTCCGCTACTCTCATCCAGTTTCGGATGATGTCCGTCAGCGGCATATCCAGAGACAAAAGCCGCTCAGGCATCTGGATGCGTGCCTTTGCTATTGGCTCATATTCCTCCAGCAAGGCATCTTCTATTTCGTCCTTGTCCACCAGCGCATTTACATACCCTGTCTCATACATTCCACGACGACCTGCCCGG
>JAFYAD010000093.1 GCA_017540915.1 Lachnospiraceae bacterium | reverse complement strand
GTCCTTTTTGCAGACGACGGCACTATCATGGCGGAATCCGGCGGCATCGATCCGGGCTACGGTCTGGAATATCTCACGTTGAATGAGAACGGATATGAAAAGATCAACAGCGGAGCGACGACGGGCAAGATCGTACTGACAGCCTACGACAAAAACACTAACGACAAGGCAATGATAGATTCCAGCCTGCCGGTCACACTGGTGATCGAATGAAGGTTTGACACATGACAAATAAGAGCAATCGACAGATTTATCATTCATCATCCGACAAAAAAAGACTGATACCCGGTTTGATCGTAATAATACTCATCCTTTTAGGATGTGTTGCAGCTGTCTTCCTTAGCACAAATAAAAAATACAGGCCGCCGGAACTTGATCCTAACAGATCGGCCGGCACACCTCATCCCGAAGACAACTACCTTTACGAGACAGTCAACACGGATTACGGCTACTCTTTCGGTATCGCGGCTAACCTCTATCAACAGAAAGACGGTTCCGTAAACGTGTTTCTCTCCAATCCCGCAGAAAACACAGTCAGTCTCATGTGTGAGATAAAAGATGCGGCTGATAAGACTGTATATTACAGGTGCGGAAGGATAAATCCGGGGGAATATGTGGAAAAGCTCTCCCCCTCGACCGTGATCAAAAACGAGGCAACGCCCGTTGTCGTCAAAATATATGCTTTTGAAGCCGAAGATTACACCAGCGCAGGCTCCGTGGAGTTAAAGCTGGTTCTTCAACCCTGGTAGAACCTGACTGAGAGGAAACGAACTCTCCCTACATATAAACTCATGCCGGATAGTATTGTTCTGTTTCCGATCAGTTACAAATAAAAATTCATCAACTCACAGAAAGGAGAACAATTATGATGAAAAAACACTACAAAAAACTGTTTGCCGTCATGATCGCTGCAGGGATGCTCTTCTCCTCAGCACAAACGGTAAGCGCCGGAACAGAGAATGTCTACGGTGAAGGAACATCACAGGTCAATGCTAACGGTACCACCTACGACGGATTAGATAACCTGACAGCATTGCCCACTGATCCTGTCGAATTCGATGTACAAGCCACCGTTTCCGGTTATGCCGAGCTTATATACAGTATCGACATCACCTATGGCAACATGCAATTCGAGTATTATTACGGAGATGCCTGGGATCCCGGATCTCATACGTATCTGGGAAATGGCGGTAACGCAGTCGGCTGGACCGATGCCAGCGTTGACGGTACCAACAATAAAATAACCATAGACAATGATTCAAACTTCCCCATAACAGCAGCTTTTGCTTATACAGCAAACGGCGCTGCTCTAAATGCAAATCCGAATGCACTCGGAAGCGTTGTCGGTATATTCTCAAACGTTAACAACACTGTCAAGGCAGCTACTGAGTATGGAAAAGGTCATACTTTTTTTACAAACAATCCCAACAATGCCAAATTACTTAATCCCGAGCCGTTAGTTATTGAGATGGATGCTTCTCAGATCCCCAGCGGCACAGCATTCTTTTACAAATCAAAAAGCAACGGTGCCGCAGCCAACGCAACCGCAGATATGTATTTTGCTTTGTCCGGAAGACCCGACGCCAACAGCAATCTTACAAACCCGACTTCAGTAGGTACGATCAGTGTTACTATCGCGCCGGCAACAGGCGTTACAAAAAAAATAAAACCGTAAATAACTGAATACCAGGCATTATTCAATAAAGCAAAGAAGCAGCCACGGCTGCTTCTTTTTATTTCTCATTCTGTTTTCAAATCTGTATTATTTTGCTGCCTTTGCGGCACGAATAGCTGCGGTAAGCTGCGGCACGATCTTATTGAGATCGCCCACAAGTCCGTAATCTGCCACCTCAAATATCGGTGCATCCTCGTCCTTATTGATGGCTACTATGAGATCAGACTCTTCCATACCGGCAACATGCTGGATGGCGCCTGATATACCTATTGCAAAGTAGATCTGCGGACGAACGGTCTTCCCCGTCTGTCCAACCTGGTAATCCTGGGGAAGCCAGCCGTTTTCCACTACTGCACGGGAGCATGATACCATGCCACCCATAGCATTCGCAAGATCTTCCAAAAGCTTGAAATTTTCTTTTGAACCGACGCCGCGGCCGCCTGATACCAGAACTTTCGCGTCCATAATGTTCTCAACCTGACCTACAGCCTTCACAACCTCTAATATCTCTGCAAATCTGTTGTTCTCTGTGATCTGCGGATTGAATTCGATGATCTCCGCCGTTCTGCCTGCCTCTCTGGGGAGTTTTTGCATAACACCGGGACGTACCGTAGCCATCTGCGGACGATTGTCCGGGCAAGCTATGGTAGCTATGGTATTTCCGCCGAATGCCGGGCGGGTCATGAGAAGCTGATTATGCTTCTGTTCATCCTCTTTTCCCGGGATCGGTGCCAGCGGGAAATCGCCTATCTCAAGCTTTGTACAGTCTGCAGTAAGACCTGTTGCAACTCTGGCTGATACTGTCGGTCCCAGATCCCTGCCTATGGCTGTTGCGCCAACCAGCATGATCTCAGGCTTGTACTCATTGATAACTGCAGTAAGTGCCTGTGCGTAAGGCTCTGTACGGTAGGTCTCAAGAGCCGGATTGTCCACTACGATAACCTTGTCGGCACCGTACTCTCCAAGTTCAGCTGCAAGGCCTTTAACGCCGCTTCCCAGGAGGACTGCCGTAACATCAGTATCGAGAGATCCGGCCAGCTCTTTTGCTTTTCCAATCAGTTCAAAAGAAATAGAGCTGATCTCGCCGTCTATCTGCTGGGCATAAATGTATACACCCTTGTATTCTTCTAAACCCATTTTGTTTTTCTCCTTAAATATTCTTAAACTATTACCACGAATTGCTTCGTTGCTATGCAACTTCCGCAATTCGTAATTACACGAGGTGTTTCTCCTCAAATTTACCCATCAGAAAAGCCACTGCCTCAGCCGGATCGAGATTTACCTTTTCTCCCGCGCCCTTCGGCACCTTGTCGGATGCCTTGGCGATCTTGGTAGGAGATCCTTTAAGACCGAGATTAGAATCGTCAACATCCTTAAGATCTGCTCTGCCCCAAACGGTAACTTCCTTCTCAAGTGCATCGAAGATACCGCCCGGTGTCATGTATCTGGGCTCATTGAGCTCGGAAAGAGCTGTCACGAGCGCAGGCATCTTAACCTTCAAAACATGATATCTGTCTTCAAACTGTCTCTTTACTATTACAGAGTCGCCCTCGACCTTTATATCGGCAGCGTAGGATACCACCGGAAGTCCCAGATGCTCAGCGATCTGCGGTCCAACCTGTGCGGTATCGCCGTCGATAGCCTGGCGGCCTGTGATCACAAGATCATACTCCAGATTTCTCAACGCACCTGCTATGGTCGTGGAAGTAGCCCAGGTATCTGCGCCTCCCAAAACTCTGTCTGTCACCAGTATTGCATCATCCGCACCCATTGCGAGCGCTTCCCTCAGGACTGCGTCAGCCTTGGGAAGTCCCATTGACAGCACGGTAACCTTTGTGTTATCAGGATCGGCATCTTTTATACGAAGAGCGGCTTCCAGTCCTGCCTTGTCATCAGGGTTCATGATGGCTAACATCGACGCTCTGTCAAGGGTTCCGTCCGGATTGAACTTAACGCCGCCGGCTGTGTCCGGAACCTGCTTAATACATACTACGATTTTCATGTATATATTCTCCTTATCGAAATTCCAACTTGATATTCAATAAAATACATTGCCTGCTTCTGTCCGGCTAAAGACTTCCGGACAAAAGCCATCTTCGGTTTACTTAAGCAACGCACCCGAAATAACCATCCTCTGAACCTCGGATGTTCCCTCATAGATCTCCGTGATCTTGGCGTCACGCATCATGCGCTCAACTTCGTACTCACGGATGTAACCGTATCCGCCAAAGAGCTGTACGCACTTGGTGGTAACTTCCATAGCTGTCTCTGCGGCAAAAAGTTTTGCCATAGCAGCTTCCACAGAGTAGGAAACCTTTGCACCGTCAGCGAACTCCTGCTTTTTAAGTGCAGCCTTGTATACAAGGTTCTTGGCAGCCTCAACCTTTGTGGCAAGGTTTGCAAGCTCAAACTGGGTATTCTGCTGTGCAGCAATGGAACGGCCGAACTGCTTTCTCTCTTTAGTGTAGGCAACAGTGCGCTCCAGTGCGCCCTCTGCGATACCGAGAGCCTGTGCGGCTATACCGATACGACCGCCGTCAAGAGTATGCATGGCGATGGGGAAGCCCTTTCCTTCTACGCCGAGCAGAGCGTCCTTGGGAATCCTGGCATCCTCAAAGATAAGCTCGTATGTGCTGGATCCTCTGATACCCATCTTCTTTTCCTTGGTACCGAAGGAGAAGCCCGGCACGCCCTTATCTACTATAAAAGCCGAGAAGTTCTTTTTCTTGCGGCCTTTTTTATCTTCTGTCACGGATGTGATGGCGATCACGATATAGACATCCGCAACCTTTCCGTTAGTGATAAAGCATTTAGAACCGTTCAAAACCCACTCGTCACCGTCAAGAACAGCCTTTGTCTGACATCCCTGGGCATCGGTTCCCGCTCCGGGCTCGGTAAGACCGAAAGCGCCAAGCTTTCTGCCCGATGCAAGATCCGGGATATATTTCTGTTTTTGTTCCTCTGTGCCGTAAGTGAGGATCGGGTCGATACACAGTGATGTGTGTGCAGAGAGGATAACGCCTGTAGTTGCGCAAACCTTTGAAAGCTCCTCAACGCACTGAATGTATGACAGGATATCACAGCCCTGTCCGCCGTACTCCTTTGGCACCGGAATACCCATGAACCCGTATTTTCCCATCTTGTCCACGGTAACCTGCGGAAAGACCTCTGTCTCATCGGTCTCGATAGCGAGGGGCTTAACCTCTTTTTCCGCAAATTCTCTGAACAGGTCGCGGGTCATCTCATGCTTTTTATCCAATGTAAAATCCATGATCTATACTGTCTCCTTTTTCTTTATCTGTTGGTTTTTCTCAGAACCAAGCTCGAAAATCAGAGATTTTCTCGCTGTCTGGCTCTCGCCAAAGAAATCTGTCCGAATATGCCCGGGCATGTACAAGTACCTGCCCGGCATATTCGACAGATTGCCTTGGTTCTGAGTTTCTACAATTTGTCAACCGGTGTCTTAGTGCGGTCAGCGTTGTAAACATAGAAACCTTTTCCGCTCTTAACGCCTAAGTTGCCGCCTCTTACCATCTTGCGCAGAAGCGGGCATGCGCGATATTTTGAATCTCCTGTCTCTTTGTATAAAACATCCATTATGGCAAGGCAGATGTCGAGGCCTACGAAATCACCCAGCTCAAGGGGTCCCATGGGATGATTTGCGCCGAGCTTCATAGCGGAATCGATGCCCTCGATGTCCGAAACGCCCTCCATCTTGATGAAGGCTGCCTCATTGATCATGGGGATCAGGATACGGTTTACGACAAAGCCTGCTGCCTCATTGACCTGAACCGGAGTCTTTCCGATCTCCTCAGCGATCTTGATGATAGCGTCAACTGTAGCCTGTGGAGTGTTAACTCCTGCAATAACCTCTACCAGCTTCATGCGGTCTGCAGGGTTAAAGAAATGCATACCGATCATGGGGCGTGTGAGACCGTTTCCGATCTCGGTGATAGAGAGTGATGATGTATTTGATGCAAAGATGCACTCAGCCTTTGCGATCTTGTCAAGCTCAGCAAAAGTAGTCTTCTTGACATTCATATCCTCGAAAGCTGCCTCAACGATGAGATCGCAGTCTGCACAAAGATCTTCCTTGAGTCCCGGTGTGATCTTTGCCAAAATGCCATCAACAGCCTCCTGTGTAAGTTTTCCTTTCTCTACAAGCTTTGCATAGCCTTTTGCGATCTTGTCTTTTCCGCCTTCTGCCCACTCCTGCTTGATGTCGCAGAGAGCAACCTCATATCCGTCTACAGCGGCAAATGCCTTCGCGATACCCTGGCCCATTGTGCCAGCGCCTATGATACCTACCTTCATTATCTGATCCTCCTTATATTTTTACGTAAAAAATGATCCGCTTGCATAATTAACAGTTCTTAAATGGAACGACTTTGAGCTTCTCCTCCTTCGGTGCAAGGAAGTTACCCATGCCCGCCTTCTGGTCCTCTGTCTCAAAGCAGTCACCGAAGAGCTTCTCCTCTATAACGATAGCCTTGTCCATATCAACTTCAAGTCCGTCGTTTATCGCCTTCTTGCAGTTGCGTACTGCTATAGGAGCATTCTTTGCAATTGTTGCT
>JAFYAD010000010.1 GCA_017540915.1 Lachnospiraceae bacterium | reverse complement strand
GTACTTAAACGGCGAATACTGGGGATTGTATGTTTTGCAGGAGGATTACTCATCGGAGTATTTTGAAGATCACTATGATGTGGATTCGGATGATATCATACTGTACAAGGGTGACGCAGAGACCATAGACATAGGTTATAAGCTGGATATCGGAGAGATCCCCTCAGATGCAGAGGAACAAAGCGACCGCTACTATTATCTTCCCCTTATAAACTTTTTCGAGACCCACGAAGACCTTGCGGACGCTGAATCCTATAGCGAATTCTGCACTCTTGTGGATCCTGACTCCGTGAGGGATTATTTCGCTTTTGAAACATATATCAACAATAAGTGGGACTGGCCGGGAAAGAACTGGTCTATGTGGAAGAGCAACACAGTGATCCCGGGCAATGAATACAATGACGGCAGGTGGCGCTTCTGTCTTTTCGACATAGAATTCGGCGGCATCAGCGGATCGGGTGACAGCGGAACAAACACCATCAAAGAAGACAACTACATGCCCTACGGACTGCTGGATAAAGACACCAAAAACATTGCTGTATTGTGTTTTGCTTACCTTATGACAAACAGGGAATTCAGAAACGATTTTTACGAAAAACTCAGAGACCTTGACAGTGGCGTTATGGTATTCAATAACGCAAACGGCAGGCTTTCGGAATTTAAGGATATGTATGAACCGCTGTTTGACCAGTTTTTTAGAAGATATCCCGACAGCGGCTCAACAGACGAAGCCATGAACAATAAATACTACGCAAGTGCTGCCTGCATCAGGCTTTTCCTCTTCGACCGCAGCGTTCACATCGAAGAGATCATCAAGTACTGTGAGAGCACCGAGGAATCTCTCGGGTTTTAATATGTATGATCCAAGAGTCAATCGCCTTTTACCCTGAGATACAACCGGACCGGAGCCGATGATACCATAAACCACTTCAATCGAGCCCGGCCGAAAACCACAGGAACATAAAAGCACAAATATCCGTCATATTAAAGAGGGGCTTGATACCGAGCTCCTCGTATTTTTTTGTGCTCTCGTAAGCACTCTCTCCTTCTCTCAATCCGGCGATATATACGGTTATGCCTTTCATCCTGCACCGGGCACAAAAAGCCTCAAGCGCCTCGTCACAGCACAGGGTTCCGGAGTGGTATCCCTTTATCAGAACATATTTGATGTCAGGCGGACAAGGCGGATATATGATACCCGGATAAGCGAAAATACGCAATACAGGGCATTTCTCCGGCAGATAAAATCCTTCGAACTCTTCTGCAGTCTTACTCATACGCTCCCTGAGATCCGATAAAGTGCGGCAGATAAAGGTGTCTTTATAATGCGGATTTTGCCTGAAGCTTCCGCACTCTGCCCCTTCGATCCCTTCCGTCTCGAACTCCCCGTAAAACATATCGTCTATGCTGTTTACAGCAGATGACATAAACTGCTGTTCCAAAACATACTGACCTTTGTGTATTCTCGGTGTTGCACTACGTATATTCGAATTCCTGTAACTAACGTAAACACCGCGATGCGCCTTTTGATCCTGTTTTGACAAGCCGCCTGCCTTTGCCCTGTCAGCCATCACAAATTCAGCAAATCCGATTGCGTTTGCGAAATTATCAAGCCCGTTTGATCTCTCATCGGACAGCGGATGATCCGCAGACACCAGTATTATGGGAATGTCGCTGTCATCAAACAACAGCGATAAAGCCGATGCGGTATAGCACAGCGTATCCGTGCCGTGCATCACCAGAATACAGTCATATGTCCCGACCATAAGGGCAAGCTCTATCTCAAGGATCAGCAGGTTTATATGTTTTGTGTCAAGATTTTCGCTCAACATGTAATAGGGTGAGCGCGAAACAAACTCGTGGTCATTTCTATATCTTTTTCGATATAACTCTATTAGCCTGTATTTTTTTTCTTCGTCGGCAGAAATAAAGCCGTTGTCGGAAAACTCACTTCCTATGGTGCCGCCCGTAAATATTGTACAGATCTTCATCTTTTAATCTATCTCACGTATTTTGCGCCTAAATGGCGACCTGAATCTCCATAATGATGGTGAAAACAGTATCAGAACGGGGAATATCTCCAGTCGGCCCGCCAGCATGTCGAACACCAGCACTATCTTCGAAATATCACTGAACCCGCTGTAATTGCCTGCGGGACCTACCATCTCAAGTCCGGGTCCCATGTTGTTCATGCATGAGAGCACCGCCGTGAAATTAGTAGTAAAACTGAAGCCGTCGATACTGACCAAAAGCGTTGATCCCACCAGTATTGCCACAAACACCGCAAGATATCCCATGACAGATCTGACAACGCTGTTTTCCACCACTTTTTTGTTCATGCGCACTCTTCTGACACCGTGGGGGTGCGCGATGAGCTCAACCTCATTTAACACAGCCTTCAACGCGATCAAAAACCTGGACACCTTTAGTCCGCCACCGGTAGAACCTGCACAGGCTCCCACGAACATAAGGCAGAGTATCAGTGTTTTGGACAGCTCCGGCCACTTGTCGTAATCCACCGTAGAAAAGCCCGTGGAACTGATGAGAGACGCCACCTGGAAAAAGGCATGCCTTCCTGCCTCAAACACATTGGAATAGAGGTTTCTGATGTTAAATGTGATGATCGCCGTCACAGCTATGACCGATACAAAGAAGAAGTGAACTTCCTCCATGGAAAAAGCTTCTTTGAATTTCTTAAAAATAATGTAGTAGTAATAATTGAAATTGACCGCACACATCACCATGAAGATTCCCACGATGATCTGAACAGCCGGCGAAAAACCTCCGATACTGCTGTTGTACATTCCGAATCCTCCGGTACCCACTGTTGCCACTGTGGTACAGATCGCATCATACGGACTTAACCCGGCTATCAAAAGAGCCACCAGCTCCGCCATGGTGATGCCAAAATAGATGGTGTACAATAAAAACGCCGTCTGACGCATTCTGGGCACCAGCTTGCCTGCAGAAGGTCCCGGGCTCTCCGCCTGATAAAGATACATAGAGGAATTTCCGGATAAAGGCATTATGGCTATGATGAATACCAGAACACCCATACCACCGATCCAGTGTGTAAAAACACGCCAGAAGGCCGATGTTTTGGACAGAAATTCCACGTCTGTGAGTATGGTGGCTCCGGTGGTAGTAAAGCCAGATACGGTCTCGAACACCGCATCAACATAAGAAGGTATCTCCCCTGTCAGCACAAAAGGCAGCGCGCCCACAAGACTCAAAACCAGCCAGCACAGTGACACACACACAAACCCGTCTTTTGTGAAAAAATTTTTATTCTTGTATTTGAAAGCGCGGATTATAAGTCCCAGGATTATACATGCTATCCCTACGGAAAAAAATACAATACCCTCGCGCTCCCTGTATATTAAAGACATTATGACCGGCAGCAGCAGCAGCGCTCCTTCCAGCAACAGCATGCTGCCGAACACATATCTTATCATTGAACGGTTCATCGGTTTACTCCATTCGAGGTGTCCAATAATCCACCCTCATCGTAAAATATCTTTTATATCAGTGATACCGCTGTTTGTCGTCATGATGATAACGGTGTCCCCCATACCGATCCTGGTATTACCACGAGCCAGTGAAAACTGTCCTCTTCTCGTGACGCACACCACCAGAACTCCTTTTTTCAGCTTCAGCTCACTTAAAGGTTTTTCCGTGACAGCCGACTCTTCCCTTATCAGGAATTCAAGCGCCTCGACCTTATTGTCATGAAGTCTGTAAAGAGTCTCAATATTACTGCCGAGAGAGTTTTTCATCGCGCGGACATATTTGATGATGTGCTCTGCAGTGATGTTCTTGGGGTAAATGGTACTGCCCACTTCAAGCTTATCCAACAGAGTCTCATAAGAAACACGATGGATCCTCGTGATGCAGCGTGCTTTGCTGACACTCTTGGCATAGAGAGAGAGCATTATGTTCTCCTCATCAAAATCCGTCGCAGATATAAAAGCATTTGTATCTATGAGTCCCTCTTCCAGCAGAAGGTTTTTTTCGGTAGCATCGCCATGTATGATGGTAGCTCTGGGCAAAAGCTCAGACAAACTGCGGCAGATCTCGTCATCTTTTTCGATGAGCTTTACGGAAACGCCCATCCCCAGCATCTCCTGG
>JAFYAD010000092.1 GCA_017540915.1 Lachnospiraceae bacterium | reverse complement strand
TAAACAGGGATCAAATCCGTATGAAACGGTGGAAGCCGGTGAGGAGATGCTGTTCTATGCGGCAACGCTGGATCATCTGATGGCGTTGGCTTTTAACATGAGTACAAAGGACATTACCTGCAATTCATTGTATTCGGCAGGAGACAGGGGATATTTTCTCTATGTGGAGTGCAAAGGCGCCGATGAGAAGCGTCAGAGGGAGATAGCTTCATGCTGCATGGAGTTTGTGGAGCTTGTGTCTACAGACAGAAAGCGCATCCTGTATTTCATTGAGCACGAAAAATGCCTGATAAAGGATTCCGCATTTGAACGCATCAGCGCCATGAAGACACTTCAGATTGTGTGATATCGATCAGTACAAATAACCTATGATAGGAAACTTAAGTGACCGTTGAGGTCGCAGCGGGGAGAATATGGACAAGAAAGAAGTTAACGAATTAAAACGCAGGTTGACTCGCGACGGAGTCACATTTTCGAAATTTTGCGGTTGTTATGTAAATTCCGAAAAAGAAAAGGTTCTGAATTTTTCGGAAACATTTTTGGGACTGGAGGACGATGTCCTTCTCAAATATATCGAAATAGCCAAAAAGGTTTTCTCCGGCAACATCGGAGATAACCTTTTAACTTTGGATTACGAGACCGGGATGGAAGGCGAGGGCACTCCACACAGGGCACTGATGGCACTGAAGGATTCCTCTCTTTCTTCCCAGCCGATGGTGGATGCTTTTTTTGACACAGTCATCGAGTCCTACGGATATGCGGGCAATTACCTCATATTGCTATTCGCGGATGCTTATGATGTGATCACAAAGACAAAGGACAATCTTAAGCTGGACGAGTCAGAGGAGGTTTTCAAATACATTCTCTGTGCCATATGTCCGGTAGAGCTTGCCAAGCCTGCACTGGGATATCTGGCGGATGAGGGCAGGATCGGTCCCAGGATCAGAGACTGGGTTGTGGGAATGCCGGATACGGGGTTTATGTTCCCTGCATTTAACGAGCGCAGCACGGACATCCATTCTGTTTTGTTTTATACAAAAGATACCAAGGATCCCCACAGGGAGCTTATGACTGATGTGCTGGGGGTTGCTGCTGGCAATACCGCGACACAGAAACAGACTGTGTTTAAGAACATCATAAGACATGCAATAGAGGACGAGGAGGCATCAGAGAAGGTGTCTCTCGACATATACGAAAAGCTCACCGAGATAACATCCGATGAAGAGACAAAAGAACCTGTTATCCTCACATCGGGAGAATTAAAGAACATCATCAAAGACAACGGAGTGAGCGATGCAGAGGGTGACCGCATCTTATCCGGTTTTGAGGAAACCTTCGGGGAGGATCTTCCCGAAGCTGCTTACCTTATCGATAAAAAGGCTGTGAAGACTCTGGAGGCTAACGCCCGGGAGAATGAACTTAAAGAAGAGATCGCTCTACTTAAAAATGAGGTCGATTACCACCGCAGTGTCAGTGGTGAAAACACTGAAAATACCACGGATATCACGGAGTTTGACGTTATCATGCATGTAAAGCCCACAAAGGTTTCCCAGATACATACGGAAGTTGTGGACGGCAGAAGATGCGTGGTAGTGCCGCTTCAGGACGGTGAGGAGTTCTGCATTAACGGGGTGAGAACAAAATGAATGAGATAATATCACGTTTTATCCTGTATACTGACAGAGGCCGGGAGGATATCCTCACAAGACTTTCGGATATCATAAGATGTGCAAAAGAGGGCAGTGAAGACTGTGATGTTCTGCGTACCAGAGCTTTCTCACAGATAAAGGAACTTCTGATCCTGGCTACTGATTACGGTTTTGATGAGGATCTCTGGGCCAATTACATAACATACCGCATCATAACGGATGAGAACCCCTTTTCCCTGACAGCCGAGAAGGCGGGCAGGCGTGAGGGTTCTGTCAATCTTTTGGCAGAGAGCGATTTCACCGCATTTTATCAGTTGATGCATTATGATTTTAAATGGCTTGACGAGCTTTTGGGCATGAATTGTTTTTCAATCCTGCGTTCCTACAAAGCGGTGATAAAACCTGAGGAAATGTATAATCGCAACGTTTCCGAGAAGGTCAGGACTTTGAGTTCGAAGCTTATGGCATCGGCCGATGTGCAGGAGTTCAGCGATCATGTCATGGACTTCTACAGAGATTACGGCGTTGGCATGTTTGGCCTGAATAAGGCCTTCAGGTTCAGGAGCGACGGTGAGAAGATAACATTCTTGCCTGTAAATAACATGCAGCAGGTGAGCTTGGATGATCTCATAGGCTATGAGATCCAGAAAGAAAAGCTCCTGCAGAATACGAGAGCTTTCGTATCCGGTCAAAAGGCCAATAACTGTCTGCTGTTCGGAGACAGCGGAACAGGTAAATCCACCTGCATAAAAGCGGTTGTGAATAAGTTCTATCCGGACGGTCTGCGCATGATAGAGATATACAAGCATCAGTTCAGGGATCTTTCCAATATCATCGCCGGCATAAAAAACCGCAATTACAAGTTTATCATATATATGGACGATCTTTCCTTTGAGGAGGATGAGACGGAGTATAAATTCCTTAAAGCCGTTATAGAGGGCGGTGTTGAGACAAAGCCTGACAATATCCTGATATATGCCACATCAAACCGCAGGCATCTCATAAAAGAAACCTGGGGAGACAGGGCGGATGTCAGCGTGGAACAGGGAATTCATAAATCCGACAACATGGAGGAGAAGCTCTCTTTAGCCAACAGGTTCGGAGTTACTATAAGCTTTTCGAAGCCCTCGAGACAGGAGTATTTCGATATCGCTATAGCCCTGTGCAGACGCAACGGCATAGACCTTCCGGAGAATGTGATACGTATGGAAGCCAATAAATGGGAGCTTTCTCACGGTGGAGTTTCCGGCAGGACGGCAGAGCAGTTTGCAAAACACATGATAGTATTCAAAGATAATACCCACTGATAAAAAAACGGAAGTCATGGACTTCCGCTTTTTATTATTCATCTGTTTTGATACCGTAGTTTAACAGCAGATCTGCCCATTGCCTGTAATAGACAGCCTGGATATGCACACCGTCGGTTGACTGTTCCGACAGCAGCGCGCCGCTGTGTGCGGTG
>JAFYAD010000091.1 GCA_017540915.1 Lachnospiraceae bacterium | reverse complement strand
CATAGGATCTGTGAAGTCACGGCAACCCCCGGTTCGGGAAGGTGCCAACCTGAGCGGAGTATCAGCGAAAGCTTTTATTTCGAGCAATAAGCGGACATATGAATGAATTATATTCGTGGTCCTCTTATGAGGGCCATTTTTGTATTTAAGGTGTAAATTCAAAAAGGAAATCCCGGTATTCGATGCTGTCGGAACACCTTCTGACAACAGCATCAGTATTTTTATCAGGGATAAAAAGGAGAAAAAATGGAAAAAATCTTATTTACCTCAGAATCGGTAACGGAAGGACATCCGGATAAGGTCTGTGATATCATCTCGGACTCAATACTGGATGCCTGCCTAAGCGTTGACCCCATGAGCCGTGTGGCTTGTGAGACAGCCACCTGTACCGGCTTTGTGCTGGTGACGGGAGAGATCACCACAAAGGCAAATCTTGATGTTCCTGCCATAGTCAGAAAAGCAGTACTGGATATCGGCTATGATGCCGGTGAGAAAGGCCTGGATGGAAATTCATGCGCTGTTATGGTAGCTATCGACAAACAGTCAGCCGATATTGCCATGGGTGTTGACAAGGCCCTCGAAGCAAAGGACGGAAAGATCGAGGACGATCTTGACACCGGTGCAGGTGATCAGGGCATGATGTTTGGCTATGCCACCAATGAAACACCTGAGTACATGCCGTACCCCATATCGCTTGCTCACAAGCTTTCGCTGAGACTTACCGAGGTGCGCAAGAACGGTACATTGCCGTATCTTCGTCCGGATGGAAAGACTCAGGTTTCAGTGGAATATGACGAGAATGGAAATCCAAAGAGACTTGAAGCTGTGGTTCTCTCAACCCAGCATGACGATGATGTCACTCAAGAGAAGATCCATGAGGATATCAAAAAATATGTTTTCGATGAGATACTGCCAAAGGAGCTTTTGGATGAGAATACCAAGTATTTTATCAATCCCACGGGTCGTTTTGTTATCGGCGGACCTCACGGTGATGCGGGACTTACAGGACGCAAGATCATAGTGGACACCTACGGCGGATATGCCCGTCACGGCGGCGGCGCATTCTCCGGCAAGGACTGCACTAAGGTTGACCGCTCAGGCGCTTATGCTGCCAGATATGTGGCTAAAAACATTGTGGCAGCAGGTCTTGCGGACAAGTGCGAGATCCAGTTGTCATACGCCATCGGCGTTGCCAATCCCACCTCTGTAATGGTGGATACATTTGGTACCGGAAAGCTTTCGGATGAAAAGCTTACAGGAATCGTGCGTGAGAATTTTGATCTCAGGCCGGCAGGCATCATAAAGATGCTGGATCTCCGCCGCCCGATCTATACACCGACCGCTTCCTACGGTCATTTCGGGCGTACCGACATTGATCTCCCATGGGAGAAGACGGATAAGGCAGAAGTGCTGAAGAAGTACTTGTAAGGATATAGCTTTTCTTTATAACGATACTATATGACATCATTGGATATGTATGGTCAGTTTTTTGATCATACATATCTTTTTTTGTGCGACAACGAGCCAAGTACAGAACATAGAGTAGGAGTCAGCCTGCTTAATTGCAGATAATGAGCCGAGCAGTGTTAAAAAGGTACTATATACATTTGAACCGCTCCATGTTAATCTCAGTTCAGAACTAAAAAACCTGCAACGAAAGGAGCGTTACTATGAAGAATATCAGAATTGTGTTATTAGGAGAGGCTGTGCTATTTGCATTGTTACTCTGTTTTTGTATTTTTTTTAGCGGAGGGGGATTATCCAGCATACTGTTTTTTATAGATTTTCCGTCATTGGTGCTGATACTGTTGTTTTTGATCCCCGGGCTTGCTATAATGGGTGAGTGGAAAGATTTTATTAAAGCTTTTTCCGTGGGGATCAGAAAATACAGTCTTTTGGAATTGAAAAACATTATCGGGGCTATCGGAGCGGCGCAGAAGCTGACAGTATACGGGGCTTTGTTCGGAGTCATCTTATCTGCGATTATGATAATAGCTAATCTCAATGATCTGGATAAGCTGGGACCAAACCTGGCAGTTTGTTTTTTGACCGGACTGTATGCCATTGCCGTGGAGTTCTTTCTTCTGCCTCTCAAGCTCAACGCAGAACGCAAAATGAACGAAGAAATGGATTTTTCGGATGAATGAGCAGACAATATCAAAGGAACTCTATATAAAAGTTGCTCATGGATTTGGTTTTACTAAGCGTGAGCTTGAGCTTGGGTATCTAAAGGTTTCCGGATTTTCAAATCGCAGGATCGCCAGTATGTATGGCATATCAGAACAAACAGTTAAAAACCATTTCACACACATTTATGAAAAGGCATGGGTCCCGGGCAGAAAAGAATTTCGCGATCTTTTCACAGAGTGAGTCTAAAAATCTAAAGTTCAGGCGCATCCTGTGTCCGGGACTAAAATGACAGAAACGAGCGAATAGGGATATGTTTACTGAGATCTTGAAAGAGCCTGTATTTATGTGGATAGTGATAGTACTGTTGACTGTCATTCTGTTGAGAGTATTTTTACTCTTTTTGAGTTCGGACAGACAGAACAGGAAATACAGGCAGAAACAGGAGCAGGAGACAGACAGGCGAAGACGCAGGGTTATCTCTCCAAGGATGCGTCAAAATGTACTTGAACGTGATGATTATACCTGTCAGATATGCGGAATATCAAAGGGGATGTTAGACGATATGCTGCCGGGATTAGGTGATTATCTTCTGCTGGAGATAGACCATATTAAACCGGTATCCCGGGGCGGAACCGGCTTCACGGAGGATAATCTGCAGACATTATGCTGGAGATGCAACAGAAAGAAAAGCGATAAGAGGACAAATGAAGAAACCAGAGAACTGATCGATTACGGGGTTGATTATCTGTTTTCAGACACAGATGAAAACGGTACACATCAGGGCTGTTAAGACAGAATATATACTATACTGACGAAAAAGTTTTGAGGGTTTATCATTATGATAGGGTTAGGAACGGCAATAAACACGGTAGCGATTATATTTGGAGGAATAATAGGTCATTTTACGGGAAAGCTTTTCAGACAGGAGCAGCAGGAGGCAATCAATAAGGCTTGCGGTATCAGTGTTTTATTTATCGCCATAGCAGGAGCAATGCAGGGGATGCTGCATATTGACGGGAATACCGTTGTCAGCGGTAATTCCATGCTGATCGTACTGTGTCTGGCAATCGGCACTGTGATCGGAGAGTTGATAGGAATTGAAAAGGGATTTGAGATATTCGGGGAATGGCTTAAGAAAAAAACGGGAAACAGCGGCGACAAGCAGTTTGTAAATGCATTTGTCACATCCTCGTTAACGGTGTGTATAGGCGCGATGGCGATTGTTGGTGCGATTCAGGACGGTGTAATGGGAGACTATTCCACACTTGCGGTAAAATCTGTGCTGGATTTTATAATAATAGCGGTAATGACATCCTCGCTGGGAAAGGGATGCGCGTTTTCAGCCATACCGATACTGTTCTTTGAAGGGAGCATTACCCTGCTCGCCAGGCTTATCTCACCGATAATGACAGAGGCTGCAATTGCAAATCTGTCGCTGGT
>JAFYAD010000090.1 GCA_017540915.1 Lachnospiraceae bacterium | reverse complement strand
GGGCGTTTCGAGACAGCCTGAGGCCGCCGGAGAGATCAGAACAGTCATGATGCTCGGTCTGGTGTTCATAGAGACAGTCGTTATCTATGCGTTGATCGTGGCAATCCTTATCGTTTTTGTAATGTGAGTGAGAAACGAAGTCATGATTAGTAATCGTTTCGAACGATATGGCAGGATTGCAAAGCAATCGTGCCGATACTTATTATTGTGGAGGTTGGAGGTGCAGATATGCCATTAGGAATAGATTTTGCGCAGATTCTTTTACATCTGTTCAATGTTGTCATCCTGTTCGGCGGCCTGTATATACTGTTGTATGCTCCTGTGCTGGATTTCATGAAAAAGCGCGAGGATCATTACAAAGGGCTTGAGGAAGAGGCTGAGCGCAAGATGAGTGAGGCCATGGAAAAGAACGCTGAATACGATGAAAAGATGAGTAAGCTGGATGCTGAGCTGACTGCAAAGAGAGCTGAAGCAGAAAAAGAGCTTCAGCAGCTTCGTCATGACAAGGAGCAGGAAGCAAAAGCTCAGGGTGCGAAGATCCTTGAAAAAGCAGAGAAGACTGCAAATGAACAGCGCAGGCTCATCCTTCAGGGTGCAAAGGATGACGTAAAGAAGATCGTAGAGCTTGCAACACAGAAGATCGTATTGGAAAACACACAGGATGCCAACATAGATGCATTCCTCGAAGAAGCAGAGAGGGGGATAGCCGATGTCTGATATCAAGGGCGGGAACGCAGTTCTCTATTCGGCAAAAAGACCCTCCGATGATCAGCTCGCGCGCATAAAGAAATTCGTCGATGCCCGTTATGAAGGCATCAGTGATATTTTATGGGAACAGGACGATAAGTGTTTTCCCGGTTTCAAGTTAAAGATAGGAGATGACGTCTTTGACTGGACCAGAGAAGGACGTCTTGCCCAGTTCAGGGACGAGCTTCAGGCGGTCGCAGACAGAGCGGATGAGTCGGATAATGTTATCTCCATGTACCGTGAGGCTGTTGAAAAATGGCATGCAAGACCCGCCGCTGAGGAAGAGGGCGTTGCGGTAATGGTAGGAGACGGCATCGTCATCGTGGATGGTCTTCCGGGGGTTGTATACGGTGAGATCGTGGTATTTGAGACCGGCGTTAAGGGCATGGTGCAGGATCTGACACCGGATAGCGTCGGCGTAATACTGTTTGGTGACGAGTCGGAGGTTACGGAGGGATCCCGTGTAAGACGTACTCATAAGATGGCGGGTATGCCAGTGTCGGACGGTTTCATAGGCAGGGTAATAAATGCCCTGGGAGAGCCTGTGGATGATGCAGGTCCCATATTTGCCGATGAGTATCGCATGATAGAGACACCTGCTCCGGGCATAATCGAGCGTGCTCCCGTGGATACGCCCATGAACACAGGGCTTTTGTGTATTGATTCAATGTTCCCTATCGGCAGGGGGCAGAGAGAGCTTATAATCGGTGACCGACAGACAGGAAAGACCACTGTTGCCATCGATACCATACTAAATCAAAAAGGAAACGGTGTTATCTGTATATATGTTGCCATCGGTCAGAAGGCCGGCAGTGTAGCGCAGCTTGCCCATACTCTGAGGGAAGCCGGGGCTATGGATTACACCATCATCGTGAATGCATCGGCCAGCGAGACCGCTTCGATACAGTATATCGCTCCATATGCGGCATGTTCTTTGGGCGAGTATTTTATGTACAAGGGCAAGGATGTGCTGATCGTTTATGACGATCTTTCAAAGCATGCGGTTGCTTATCGTGCGCTTTCTCTGCTGCTGGAGAGGTCTCCGGGACGTGAGGCTTATCCGGGTGATGTATTCTATCTGCATTCCCGTCTGTTGGAGAGATCGGCAAGACTTTCCGATGAGCTTGGGGGAGGCAGCATAACCGCGCTTCCTATAGTAGAGACACAGGCCGGTGACGTTGCTGCGTATATTCCTACCAACATTATCTCAATCACGGATGGACAGATCTTTTTGGAGAGCGACCTTTTCTATTCGGGACAGAGACCTGCCGTTAACGTGGGACTTTCGGTTTCCCGTGTGGGTGGCGCAGCGCAGACAAAAGCCATGAAGAAAGCTACAGGTTCTCTAAGACTCGATCTTTCACAGTACAGGGAGATGGAGGTTTTCACACAGTTCTCCAGCGACCTTGATGGACTTACCAAAAAACGTCTTGTCTACGGTCAGGGACTTATGAGGGTGCTGCGACAGGAGCAGGGTAAACCTTTCAAGGAACACGAGCAGGTTATCATACTGATATGTGCCACTGCCCATATCATGCAGGATGTGCCTTTAGGTGAGATAGCAGCTTTCCGCAGAAAGCTTTTGGATTTCTTTGAGACAGAGCATGCGGATATCTGCTCAAAGATAGACAGCGAACATGTTATCACCGATGATGACAAAAAATTCATCGTCGACTGTGCAAAGGATTTCGCAGGGATAGCAGAATAAGAGGGTGACGGCATATGCCACAGGCAAAAGAGATAAAGAGCCGCATCGCCAGCGTTTCCAACACGCAGAAGATCACAAACGCAATGTATCTCATCTCCTCCACCAAGCTTAAGAAAGCCAAGGAGGGACTTGCAAAGACAAGACCGTATTTTGAGATGCAGGAAAAAGAGATCAGGCGTATATTCCAGAGCAGGCACGGTATAGAATCCAGATATTTTTATCCGGAGACCGGGCGTAAAACATCGGAGGTATATTCCTATCTTGTGATCACCGCGGATAAAGGACTGGCGGGTGCTTACAATTTTAACGTCATAAAGAAGGTTGAAGCGGAGCTGAAAAAACATAAAGACTTCAAGCTTTATGTGGTGGGTGAGTACGGCAGAAGATATTTCAGAAAGCACAATATCCCCATAGAGCAGTCTTTCCTGTACACAGCCCAGAATCCGTCCCTGCAGAGAGCCAGGGATATCTGTTCCATAATGCTGGGAGAGTATGACGAGGGCAAGGTGGATGAGATCAGAGTAATCTACAGTGACATGGAGAGTGATCTGGTATCCGAAGTAAAGATGGAGAGACTCTTACCCTTTGAGCGAAAGCCCTTTCTGACACCTGAAGAAAAAAAGACTCAAAAAGATATACAATACAAATTTACACCTTCTGTGACTGAGGTGTTGAACAGCGTTATACCGGGATATGTCACGGGCTTTATCTACGGAGCGCTGGTGGACAGTTTTTCGGCTGAGCAGAATGCCAGGATGAATGCGATGCAGAATGCCAACGACAATGCCGAGGAACTGATGGAGGAGCTCCAGACAGAGTACAACAAGGTGCGCCAGGCGGCCATCACCCAGGAGATCACGGAGATCGCAGCGGGCGCCAGGGCACAGAAGAAAAAGAAGAAGAAAAAGCTGATGTTGATGCAGAGTAAGGCATCGAAGACAACGGAGGCATGAGAAATATGATATCCGGAAAGATAATACAGGTTTCGGGTCCTGTGGTGGATGTGGCGTTTGAAGGTGCCATGCCTAAGATAAGGGAAGCCCTGACCGTTGAAGTAGAAGGAAAAAAGAGAGTGATGGAGGTGTCACAGCTTCCCGGAGGACATGTGGCAAGATGCATATTGCTGGCTCAGAGCGAAGGTCTGGCAAGAGGTATGGAGGTCACTGCTACAGGCGAGGGAGTTAAGGTTCCGGTAGGACCGAACACCATCGGCAGAATGTTCAATGTTCTGGGTGAGCCTATAGACGGCGGCGCAGAGATCCCGGCAGATGCAAAGCGCTGGAACATTCACAGAAAATCCCCCTCTTTTTCAAAGCAGAGCGTGGATGTTGAGATTCTGGAGACAGGCATAAAGGTCATCGATCTTTTGGAACCTTATGCGAGAGGCGGAAAGATCGGACTTTTCGGAGGAGCCGGTGTGGGAAAGACGGTTCTGATCCAGGAGCTTATTCATAATGTTGCCATGGAGCACGGCGGATATTCTATTTTCACAGGCGTGGGTGAGCGAAGCCGTGAGGGAAACGATCTCTGGAATGAGATGAAGGAGAGCGGCACCATAGATAAGACAGCCATGGTGTTCGGACAGATGAATGAGTCCCCCGGTGTCAGGATGAGCGTTCCCTTGACGGGACTCACCATGGCAGAGTATTTTCGTGATGAAGAACACAGAGATGTGCTTTTGTTCATAGATAATATTTTCCGTTTTGTGCAGGCTGGTTCGGAGGTTTCGACCTTGCTCGGACATATGCCCTCAGCCGTAGGTTATCAGCCTACTCTGGCACAGAACATGGGTGCATTGCAGGAGAGGATCACATCCACTGCGGACGGATCCATAACTTCTGTTCAGGCGGTTTATGTGCCTGCGGATGACCTTACGGATCCGGCTCCGGCGACCACATTCACTCATCTTGATGCCACCACGGTTTTGAGCCGTGCCATTGTGGAACAGGGTATTTATCCGGCGGTGGATCCGCTGTTCTCTACATCGAGGATCTTAAGTCCTCAGGTTGTGGGCGAGAGACATTACCGCGTTGCCCGTACGGTTCAGGAGTATTTGCAGAAATACAGTGAGCTTCAGGATATCATAGCGATCCTCGGTATGGAAGAGCTTTCCGACGAGGACAAACAGGTGGTCATCCGTTCCCGCAGGATCATCAGATTCCTGTCACAGCCCATGTTTGTGGCAGAGAAGTTTACCGGTGTACCCGGTGCTTACGTTCCGGTGGAAGAGACTGTGAACGGATTCGAGGCGATATTATCCGGTGAATATGATGATCTTCCGGAGATGGCTTTCTATAATGTGGGCACCATACAGGATGCCAAAAAGAAGGCTGAGACACTGTGATCATGTAGCGGCAGGTCGTAAAAGCCTGCGTAAATGATGAGTTTTGAGTGCCCGGGATCTTATGTTGTACATGATGAAAGGCTGGTCACATTATGGCTAATGCATTCAAACTACATATATGTGATGCGGAAGGAATATTTTTTGACGGGGATGCCGAGAGCGTTGTGGTGCCGTCATCGGACGGGATGGTAGGCGTTATGGCTCACCACAGAAACGAGGTATTTTCTGTTGAACCGGGACCGTTAAAATATAAAACTCCGGATGGAGAAGAGCATCACGCCTTTGTGTCATCGGGGATGATGCGCATAGAGGACGGAGATGTGCTGCTGCTGGTGGAAGATGCTGAGCGTCCGGAGGACATTGATGAGGATCTTGCAAGACGCGAGGAAGAAGCAGCCAGAGAGGCAATGCTGCAAAGACAGAGCGCCAGGGATCATATCATGGCGGAGGCGGCGCTTCACCGTGCCATTAACAGACAGAAAGTCAAGAGAACATTCAAGTAGATTATAGCGCGAGTAGGGGAAATATGCCCCTACTCGATTTGTTTAAAAGTGTTACTATTCACAGTCAATATCAGATAGTAGGGCGGGTGGCTGCTTGCAGGCAAACCCGACCGAATATCTGATATTGGCTGGAAGCAGTCACTTTACATACATGAAATAGGCAGTCGCGATAGCGACGGTAGGGCTTTGCAAGGCAGTTCTGCCGGCTCGCCGAGCAGAATGCCGATGCAAAGACAGGCCTATGAGTGTATGTAAAGTGACTGTGAATAGTAACTCCACACCCTCGGGAGGACAAATGGAAAAACAGGCAAAGAAAAAGATATTGATAATAATAGGCGCTTACCTTCCGGGATATAAGGTGGGAGGACCGGGAGTTTCTGTGGCAAATCTGGTGGAAGCCCTGGGAGATGAGTATGATTTTCGTATAATGTGTGCGGATCATGACTTGGGTGAGACGGAACCCTACAAGGGAGTCGTACCCTATAAGTGGACGAAGGTGGGAAAGGCGAAGGTCTTTTATGTACCCAAGTTTACTGCGAAGGTGACACTTAAATTGTGCAGATCAGCGGATCTGGTCTATATGTGTGGATGCTTTAACGACTATGCGAGACAGGTTCTCAAAGCCAAGAGCAGAAGGAAGTTTAGCGCACCGGTTGTGATCGCCGCAATGGGACTTTTCGATCCGGGAGCCTACAGGATCTCCGGCATGAAAAAACGCATATACATGGCACTTACGCAGATGGCAGGTTTTTATGATGATGTGAGCTGGTCTGCCACAGATGAGAAAGAGGCAGAACATATCGCTGCGGCATTGCGCTGCAGAAAGAGTGAAATCTCATATCATGTGGCGCAGGATCTGCCCAGGCAACAGCAACTTTCCGATAAAGAACTTGAGAAAAAAAGTCGTAGGAAAAATAAGAAAAGCCTGTCTGTGATCTTTCTGTCCAGGATCAGCCCAAAGAAAAATCTGCTCGGAGTGTCAAAAATCCTGGGAATGCTGGGAAATGACACAGAAGTAAAACTCGAAGTGTACGGTCCGATAGAGGATGATGAATACTTTGATAAATGCAAAAGATCACTGGATGAGTCAAGTATTGAATGGAAATATCGAGGAGCCGTGTCGGGAAAAGATGTATTTAAGGCATTTTCCGCAAATGATGTTTTCCTGTTCCCTACCATGGGAGAAAACTTCGGACATGTGATAAACGAGGCATTATGTGCGGGCTGTCCTGTCATCACCAGCGACCGCACTCCATGGAACGATCTGTCCGGGCATGGCGCAGGATTTTCACTGAGTTTACCCGGTACTGAATGCGATTATCATGAATGGACGGACGCACTTAAACATTATGCGGAAATGTCCGCTGACGAGTTTGCTCAGGTTTCCGAAAACTGCATTTCATACATCCGTTCAAAGATCGACATAGACAGCCTTAAAGCGGCTTACAGAGATATGTTTGAGGATGAGATTGAGAACTGAATACCTATCCAAATGTGGTTAAAAATCCGAGATTTGGATAGGCATTATCGATAAGGCTTTGTTTGTTCATATGTATAATAAAAAATTCAAGGCTTCTTCAAATAAAAATGGCGAGGAGTCCCCTCGCCGCCAGGTTGGACCTTGGCGTTTTAGCCAGCCCAAATGCTACTTGAACCATATCACAATATTGTTAAAAGTCAAGGCTGAAATTTAGATACGAATAGTTTTGTTATAGCGGCAGACAAAAAGTCTGCTGCTTTTTCTTTTGGCCATTTTATTGTAAAACTGTGTAAAAACGGAGGTTATAGGAAAATGGGAAATACATACGGTTACGTGCGGGTGTCATCAAAAGAACAAAATGAGGGAGGGTAGAAAGAACTGTTATGAATCATGAGCATAGATCGTCTGGGACGAAAATATTATGAACTGATCAAGCAGTGGAATTTTCGATGAGAGATTGCTGATGGGGCTATTTTGTCTCGTTGTCGAAAGTCAAGTGTTTGCTCTGGGATCCAAGGTTAAGTGCTTCAAGCATAAGTTCGACTGCCGACTCAACAATACGATATTCGTTTAGTGACAGCTTGTCCAAATGCTGGAATACGCCTTGAGGAGGAAGGTCTGCGGTACCAAAAAGAATTGAATCGCTGGAAACTCTGAGGATAGAGCAAATGCTGATGAGAGTCTGTATAGAGGTGCCTACAACACCTCTCTCAAGATCAGAAATATACTGCACATTAACATCCAATTTTTCCGCTAAGGCAGCTTGTGTCATGCCGGCTTCCTGCCGTGCTTTCTGAATTCTTTTTCCTATCTGAACATTTAATTCTTTTTTGGCTTTCATCAAGGCATACCTCCTTTACACTTATAATAAATAAGTGTTGAAACTTTATACAAATAGTGATATACCTATGCATATAATAGCATTAAACTTATATAAAGAGGCGTGCTTTTATAGTAAGGAATAATATGGGCTTATTCAAAGCTGTACAGAGTGTGTTAGGCACGTTAGTTTATGAACGCAGAAGAATGGAGGGTGAATAATAGTGAAATATGATGTTTTTGTTTCTCATGCAACCAAAGATAAACTGGGATATGTTGACAAATTAGTTGAGTCCATAAAAAAAGAGGGATTAGAAGTATTTTATTATCAGGAAAGCGTAATATGGGGAGATAGCATATCAAAAACAATTGCGACGGCATTACAGAATTCTACTTTAGCAGTTGTTGTTATTTCTAAACACTTTTTTAATAGGCGATGGACGGAATACGAGCTAAGAACTCTACTGGCACGACAAGAACAAGAGGGAGAGAAGCTGATTATGCCAATACTTTACGGGATAACAAAAAAACAATTGACAGATAAGTACCCTGAGTTGAGTGATATATCATTCAAGTATAGCAAATCCTGCAAACGCGAAGAAATGGCGAGAATACTAAAGCAGGAGGTAGATAAGAAAAAAAGATAATAGATATTTTCGATTACTGTTATCACTTACGGGGGTGATTCAGATTGCGGCTCAGCGCAAATGATTATTACTAAAGCAATCCTCGTCCAGTGGAAAAAATGATAACCGAAGGAAATATATTGCAAAAAGTATAAGGGATGCTCGTTGCTTATAGATTATTAACAGGGAGGATAAGAGAATGAAGCAAAAAACATTGAAACGTATCATGGTGTTGATCATGTCTGTTGTCATGGTGGTGGGTACGGTATACCTGCCGGGAGAAGCAATGACGGTAAAAGCGCAGAATGCTACTAAGACAATCACAGGACTTGGGGTAGGGGATATATCGAATCCTGTGACTACGGAGTGCATTTCAGAGAGGTGGGGCAAAGAGACGTGGGATTACAAGGTGAAAATTTCAAAGTGGGATACTGTGGAGTTTGGAAGCTATCCGCAGGAATCTAACGGAAAAGGAGGTTTTTTTGTTGAACCTATAGAATGGCGTGTATTGTCTGTGTCTGATGGTGATCTCTTTCTGCTGGCAGATAAAGGTTTGGATGCTAAGAATTATAATGAAAATGAGAGTGGTGTGACGTGGGAAACTTGTACTTTAAGAAAATGGTTGAATGCGTTAGACGATTATGAGGGAGATGATCAAGCGTTTTTGAATGTTGCATTCACAGAAGAAGAAAAAGCAGCAATTGCATTATCAGAAGTCGTGAATTTGGATTGTTGGGATGGCACTCCGGGTGGGAATGATACGCGCGATTACTTGTATCTTTTATCTTATGATGAGGCGAAAAATGCTGATTACGGATTCGTTACAGATTATAGATATAAAAGCAGAGAATATTCAAGAGAATGCAACAGAGTTGCCATAGGAACTGGATATGCAAAGGAAAGAGGAATAGCAATTAATAATTCGGATTATACGGAAAAAGATAGTTGTTATTGGTGGTTGCGTACGTCTGCTAGTCGATCCATTAAGGACAATACATTTGCTTGTTTGGTTAGTCAATACGGCGAGGTTGGTAGTGGTTCTGTTTGTACGAAGTATGCTAACAAACAAGGAGCTGTTCGTCCTGTTTTGCATATTAATCCAGAATCTATCATAGCAGTCACGAAGGTAGAGGGCGTTGGTGAAAATGTGAAGTCGAAGTACAGACTGACTTTACATGATGACAAGATGCAGATTTCTACCGGAGCAGGCAATAAAGCGATAAGAAGCGGTAACGAGATTACAGTGCCATATAGCATAACGGGAGATAACAGTGCAAATGCAACACAGGTTTCGGTTTTGCTTTTGAATTACGAATCCGGAAATAGCATACCAAATACATCGGAAACAAATGATCTGCCAGAATTTACATATATTCCTCTTGAAGCAGTCGGTGGAGAATTTACAACATCAGGTTCCGGTAAATTCGTTCTGCCTGAGGCGTACAGAGGCAAAACGTGTGGTGTTGATTATTTCGCATATATTATGGCGGAAGATGTAAGCGGTGGTGTACAACCCTCGGCAGATTTCGCAAGTACACCTGTGGCTTTTGATATACGTAGAGCAGAGCACGCTTTCACATACACTGCAGGAACGGGTGAGAAAGCAAATGTGATAACAGCAACCTGTGTTGATGAAGACTGCAGCATAGGTGAGGGAGAAAACAGAGGAAAGGTAAAGGTAACGTTGAACGCACCGATTGCAGCAAACGGTGGTTCGCTTGTCTATGACGGAACATCAAAAGCGGCAATCATTACAGGGTATCCGGATAATTCAGTCGAGGGACTGGCAACAGCGCCTGTGACAGGTGATATACAGTATTACAAGGCTGCTGAAGCTGGCAATACTGAGGTAACAGGTGATGTCTTGGGCGGTGCGCCAATAAATGCTGGAGATTATGTTGCGGTTCTGCTTTGGGGTAATTCGGAAAACAAAGCAACAGCCAAAGTGCCGTTTACTGTAGTAAAAGCAGACGCAGCGGTTTCGACAGCTCCTGTAGCAAAAACTGGTCTCAAAGCCGATGGAACAGAGCAGAGTCTTGTAACAGCAGGAAAGGCAACCGGTGGAACTATGTACTACGCTTTGGGGACAAATGGAACTACAGTACCGGATAGTGGCTGGAGCGAAGCTATACCAAAGGGTAAGGATGCAAAGACATATTACGTGTGGTATAAGGTTGTGGGGGATTCAAATCATAATGATATTGCTGCGAAGTGTATTTCGGTGACTATTGCTTCCAATACAAACACCAATACCAATACAAACACTAATACGGATAAAGATAAAAATAAAAACGCCAATAATAATTCGAATAAAACTACAGATACCGGAAGCGGCTCGGGATCAACATCAGGTGGCAGCGGTGGAGGAGGTGGCAGCAAAGAAGCAACCGATACCAAGGAAAAACCGGCAGTTTCAAGCAATAAGGTGGTTTCAAGCAATAAGGTAACTTCTGGAAATACCGTAACATCTGGTAATACAGTAACTTCGGGCAATACTGTCGATGAAGGCGTTACTGAGAAAGAGAACGATAAAAAAGCCGACAGTTCGAAGACTGTTACAGAGAAGACCACGGGATCTGATGGTTCCGTTACTACAACATCCACGACTAAGGATGCTTCCGGAAAAGTAACAACCATTCAGGTTGAGAAGAAAACCGGAAAGATTACGGAGACGGAAACCTTTGCGGTAAAAGACCAAAATAAGAAAACTGTAGAACTGGTAAAAGCGTCCACAAACGCCAAATCCGGAGAGATCACTATTCCGAAGACTATCATTTCCGACGGAAAGACCTACAAGGTAACAGTCTTAAAGAAGGGCATGTTAAAGGGCGGTAAAAAGAAAGCTAAGACTGTAAAGATTGATGCATCTGTAATCAACACGGTTGAAGCCGGTGCTTTCCACGATCTGGCTAAAAAAGGAAAGATCACCTTGACAGGCACTAAAAAGCAGTGCAAGAAGTTAGAGAAGAAGATAAAAAAAGCCGGTCTTCCCAAAGGGGTTACCGTGAAGAAAGATATTAATAACAAAAAGAAATAAAGTGCGTTCGGATTTTGGCGAACAAAAAAAGAGGCGACGAAAAGGTGGTTCCACATAGGGATTTCTATCCCTGAAAAATATCGGCGTAGTCATGTAGGAGTGGCTACGCCGTTTTTTCCTTTACCGGCGGTATAAATTCTCCGATGCAGTTCCAAAGAATCTTTATATGCTGTACCTTTTTACCGCCTATGCGTTCTGCTTTGTAAATATATATAGGTTGCGCAGACCATGTGTTCCTGATCAATGATCGCTTCATGGGTGTTCTTGAAAATCTGCCACTCAGACGGATCATTATGGAACTGCTTTTTCTGCCCTGGGCGGAGGGTTTGATGCTTGTAGCGGATGGATATGAGACTGCTTTTTATATGAAAAAATAAAAAGAGGCATTTCTTCATAGAAATGCCTAAAAAAAATCAAGAGCGACAACTCCTTGCGGATATGTCACTCCTTCCAAAACGGTAGCCCGTTTTCAATTCTGTAGTTATTATAGGTCTTAGGATGGGAGGTTGTCAACAATTTTTTTCATGAAGTTGTAGACACCCTGAATTTTGGTATGTGATGCAAAATAATCCTTGTGTTCAGTCATTCGGATATTAAATAAATCCTTTATCTCTGCATTTCTTTTGATCTTAGCTTTACCATTGGGAATAACCGTATCATAGATATAGAGAAGGGTGACAAAGCTGTACACCACTCTGTAATTGAGGTTCTTTGCACGTGCTTTTGCGGATATTCCGGGAATGGATTTTACATAAGCTGATATGGTGCTGTCAATCTGCTGTCCCGGATTCAGGGGATCAAAAAGCTTATTGATGAGACAATTACTATGTGCCGAAGCATTTCTTATATCGCGGACAGTGTTCATAAATTTATTATTTACGATAGGATCCGCATACAACTCATCATAAAATGCTATCAGATATGTCAAATCCCCGAAAGAGATAAGTTCTACGAAAACCCACACAGGGAAATATGGATAGTATTTTTCAATGAGATCCTTTGAATAATCACTGGATTTATGTCCGCGGATCTTTTTTAGTATGTATTCGTTTTGTTGCTGACCGCGTGGGTTGGTGTATCCAATGAATCGTCTAATCAGCTCATACCCATCCTCAGCCGGATTTGCTTCCACATGTGAGATTAAAGATACTTTGAGCGCATGCTCAATATCAAGACACATTTTCATAATGAGATATCGAAGATGCATATCAATGGTGGAAAGCTCCTTAAGATACGCAAAATCAAGATTTATGTATTGCCCTGACTTTGAACCGGTTTCGTGTTTGGGATAATTTGTTCGGTATGATGCCAACTTCATATAGTAATTATTTTCACTAAGGAATTTCCTGGCATCAGCTTCGGAAACAATGGAAAAAGTTATCCCCTTTGTTTTCATATGATCAATCAGTTCGTCTACTGTTAATAATGGCTTCATATATCATCTACCTCAATCAAATAAAACTCATTTTATTATAAGCCATAGTGAGGTTTAAGACAAGTAAAACATTTTTTCGGGGGGAGGGTAAAAATCCTCGCGAGTAAAAAGTTTTTCACGATTTCGTGAATACTATTGACAAAGATCCGAAAAGTAGCTATATTGATAATAGCTCATCTGCCACGTGTAGAAGGAGTTCCTGAAGACGTTTTGCTTGTGCAAAGCGTTTTTTGTTTAGTAAATGAGTACGCGCAAAGGAATTTCATCCTTTGCGCGTCTTTTCT
>JAFYAD010000089.1 GCA_017540915.1 Lachnospiraceae bacterium | reverse complement strand
ATTAACAAAAGTATGTCTGCAACAACACTTTCCTGTACCCGTAAGGGTACAGGAATGGCAGATGCAACTTTGAGGAATTTCCTGCTGCAACTTTAGGGAAGTGCCTCTGCAATTTTAGGGAATTTTCCCTTGCAAAAAACAGGATGTCAAATTATTACGTAAATGTGATATAATATAATCATGATTTTTGTATTTAATTTAATTAATATGGTATAATATAATCATGATTTTTATATTTTTACAAATTAATACTCATGTATTATATCACATTTTATTCTCAAATGCCAAGTTTTGTAAGAGATATCCGTATTTTTGCCCTATTTTACATTGCTTTGATGTTTGTGGATTGATGGAATAGAAGGACGTGACGTTATTGGGTTGATAGTAAATACTTCACAGTATTTTATACCAAAAAAGAAAATAAACGGAGCAGTATATGCTGAATATAGATGAGAAGTTTTTTGAAGGTGAAGAAAGAAACGGGTACTATATTGAACCTGTGATGAAAAGAGCCTGGGCAGCTCAGATGGAGATGCTCAATGACATCCGGATAGTATGCGAAAAGTATGATATCAAATGGTTTGTGGACTGGGGAACTCTCTTGGGAACCATCAGACACGGTGGGTTTGTGCCCTGGGACGATGATGTGGATATCTCCATGCTGCGGCCGGATCTCAATAAGTTCCTGGAGGTGGCTGAACAGGAACTGGGCGGCAGATATGAAGTGCACAGTCTTGATTCCAAGGAGGCTTTCAATGATATTCTGTCCTGGGTTTCCAACACAAGACAGATAACATGGGAGGACGAGCATATTCGTAAATTTCACGGATTCCCCTTTATGGCGGGCATCGATATTTTTCCTATAGATTATGTTAGCCGCGATGAGGAACAGGCAGAGACGATCAGGGTGATCGGAAAGGTCTTGATCGAGGAAACACTTGGTCTGGTGGATTGTTCCGAAGAATTTGCGGAGCAGAGAGAGGGTGCACTGCAGATGCTGGAAGGAGCACTGGGTGTCAGCTTTGACAGGAACGGGAATTTGAAAAAACAGGTTCTTGAGCTGGCGACAAAGCTTTTTTCCATGTATGGAGAAGAAGATGCCGACGAAGTTGCCATGATACCTTTCACTACCAGGATAAAAGGGCGTACCCAACACCCCAAATGGTGCTATTCGGATGTGGAGTGGCGTGACTTTGAAGGCGTTATGAAAGTGCCGGTACCTATAGGCTGGGATGAGATTTTAAGATCAAAATACGGTGATTACAATGAAGTAAAGATGTATCATCCTCATGGTGATTTCCCATTTTACAAACGTCAGCAGGATGATCTTAAGGCATTCGTGGAAGAACACCCCGAGGTCCGCTCAGACGTGGAGAAATTAAGGGTTCTTCCTTGATAAATCTCCTTTTGATTCTCGAATCTTTTTTTAAGAAAAAATATATACGTTTTTTATAAAAACTAGTTGCGTGCTTAATTGAAAAAATGCAGCAGGAATGCAAAAAGGTGTTTGAACTGCCGCTATTTACAGAAAAAGGAATCCAATATGAGAGTAGAAGATTTTGTGAAAATATTAAATGCTGAATTTTTTACAGGAGTGCCGGACAGTCAGCTTAAGGCATTGTGTAATTATCTGATGGACAGATTTGGCATCGACCCGAAACATCATTTGATAGCTGCTAATGAGGGTAATTGTACGGCGTTGGCAGCTGGTTATCATCTGGCCACGGGCAAAACGCCGGTTGTGTATATGCAAAACTCCGGGGAGGGAAATATTATAAACCCGGTTGCGAGTTTGTTAAATGACAAGGTTTATGCCATCCCGACCATTTTCGTGATAGGGTGGCGCGGTGAGCCGGGGATACATGATGAACCGCAGCATATCTATCAGGGAGAAGTAACCCTGAAACTGCTGGAAGATATGGATATATCGAGCTTTGTGATCGGGAAGGAGACGACAGCAGAAGAAGTTGCTGCAGCCATGCAGGGATTTGAGAAAAAGCTGTCAGAAGGCAAACAGGTTGCTTTCGTCATTAGAAAAGGTGCACTGACGGATGCACCTAAGATGGAGTATAAAAATGAGAACCTCATGTCGCGGGAAGATATTATACGCCATATCGTTGAGGTGACCGGAGACGATCCGATAGTCAGCACCACAGGTAAGGCCAGCCGTGAGCTTTTCGAGATAAGAGAGGCAAAAGGACAGGGGCATGGTATGGATTTCCTCACAGTGGGGTCCATGGGGCACAGTTCGTCAATCGCTTTGGGTATTGCTGTCAACAAGCCGGATAAACTGATCTGGTGTATCGACGGTGATGGAGCCGCGCTTATGCACATGGGATCTATGGCGGTCATCGGAGCGACATCGCCGGATAATCTGATACATATAGTGATCAATAATTCTGCACACGAGACGGTCGGTGGTATGCCGACTGTTGCAGGCAACATCGACCTCTGTGTGATCGCAGGGGCATGTGGTTATGCATATACGACTTGCGTTGACAATTTTGAAGACTTGGATCGAGAGCTCAACGTTGCAAAGACATGTGGGAAACTCTGCTTTATCGAGGTGAAATGCGCGATTGGTGCCAGAGATGATCTCGGGCGTCCCACAACAACAGCCATTGAGAACAAACGTGATTTCATGGCTCAATTGGCAAAAGATTGATAATATGGATGTTTTGGGGATTGGTATGTATGAGGTTTTCGAAGGAATTCTTTGAGGAGGAGATACGGGACGGATTCACAGTCACACCTATGGTGAAGCGTGCGTGGGCAGTGTGTATCGAGGTTTTGTCGGAGATCGACCGTATTTGTAAAAAACACGACATCAAATATTTCGCATATTACGGCACGTTGCTGGGAGCAGTGCGCCACGGCGGTTTTGTGCCGTGGGATGATGATGTGGATATCGTAATGCTGAGAAAAGATTTCGAGAAGTTTTTCGAGGTCGCCCCGGGAGAATTGCAATATGGCTTTAAGGCAAAGGGGCATATCGCCTCTGAAAATGATTATAATGCGATGTCCAGCGTTGTTAGTAAGGAATTTTTGAAGGCAACCGATCTTCATGAGGCAGACCCGGAGGAGGTACTCAGTGATCCGCAGCATGGCTGCCCTTACATCATGGGCGTGGATATCTATGCTTTTGATTATCTGCCTGACGATCCGGAGTTCTGGAACACCCAGCGGATGCTGCATATGGCGGCGTACGATGCGGCTTTTCGGTGTGATGAGCTGGAGGCGTCAGGAGAACTGGAGGGTCTCGCAGAACAGCTGGCCGGGCTCACCGGCGTGAAGATCGATCCGGAGAAACCGATGCAGCCACAGTTGTATTTTTTGGCAGACCGGATCGCATCCATGGCTACAGAAGCGGAATCTTCCAGCGTGGTGTGGATGCAGACCACAGCGAAATCCGATCGCTTCAATAATATCGATAAACACAAGTTTGACAGACCGGAATACATACCTTTTGAAAATATAGAGGTTCCGGTGCCGGCCGACAGAGAAGAGATTCTGACGGTTCTGTTTGGAGATTATAAGACTCCGGTTCGATTTACATCCGGACATGATTATCCTGTTTTCAAAAAACAGGACGAGTGGCTTCGAAAGCGCATAAAACCGGAGGTTATTATTGGAGTCGCCGGAGATTTTGACAGATTCGGAAGAGATATCACGCAGAGCAAAAAGCTGCCGGATGAAGGAGTGAGTTTATTTTTCCCGGAGGAGATTGATACTGTGTCGGTAGCGGAAAAAAAGGCTGATGAAATGTGTAATGCCGATGATTTTGCAGGATATGACGAATTTGAAGCTGGGATATTGCGAGTTGCGGAAAAGGTCAGGGGATTTGAGATCGACAGATTGACCGGAGTAGATGATCATCGATCATTTTATTATGAGCAAGTTTGAATTTGAATGTATCAGTCGTCAAATGATCGTATGGATCAGAAGAGCAGCAGAGGATAAATAAATGCCAAAAGTGTCGGTTGTAGTGCCTGTATACAATGCCGAAAAAACTCTCGTGGCCTGTATTTCAAATCTGGTAAATCAGACACTGGGAGACATAGAACTCATTTTTGTAAATGACGCCTCTACGGATGGCAGTCTGCGTATATTGATGGATTGCGAAAAGCAGTTTTCCGACAGGATCATAATAGTGGATCTGGATATAAACAGTGGCCCCGGAGGGGCGAGAAATGCAGGGCTGTTATATGCTTCGGGGGATTATATAGGCTTTGCAGACAGTGATGATATGGTGGATGTCACCATGTATGAGAAGCTGTTGAAAAAGGCAGCAGATGAAAATGCGGACATGGTGGATGCGGCATATTTCGATGAAGCGTCAGATACCTGTATTTTGCAGACACCTGATGGGTTGTGCGGGGAGCTTGATGATGAAAAACGTAGCGAACTGATAGCCGGCGGGGGATATCTATGGAGCAGGTTATTCAGACGGGGACTTTTTGAGGGCGTAAAATTCAGGGAGAATGCAATTCTGGAAGATATGGAAGTCATGATGGAATTGTTCATGAGGACTAAGGTTCTGGCAAATACTCATGATGTGTTGTACAAATACTCGGCAGGAGACAGCAGTGCTTCCAGACCCAAGGACGTGATGCGGTATCATGACCATATCATTAAAGCCATGAATGCTGTCGGGGTATGCATGAGAAAATACTGTGGAGCAGATAACGAAAGCCTGAGGATGGCATTTGAGTATTCCATTGCTCATCTTTATGAAGGCGGCTTGAGTAATATCGTCAACTCCAATACAATAGAAGATAAAGATGCGTTATACAGGCAACTGTATGATCTGAGGAAACAATATATAACAGTAGCGTTTGGAGATAATCACTTTATCATGGAGAAGATCCCCGGAAATGTACGAGCTGTATTTGAGGATGTTGACAGGCATTTCGGAGGTCGGGAAAGTTGAATCGATCGTTTTGCGGGTATGGGTAAATGGGAAAAAACACATATGGCTATGAGACGCCGGAATTGATAAAAGCTGTTTGGCGCGTGGAAATAGATATAGTAAAAGAGCTGGATCGTATATGCAAAAAACATGGATTGAAATACGTTATGGATTATGGCACGCTGCTCGGTGCGGTTCGCCACGAGGGATTTATCCCTTGGGATGATGATATGGACTTTTCCATGCTACGGGAAGATTTCGAAAAACTGAAAGAAATCGCACCAAAGGAGTTGCCGGAATATTATTTTTTGCAGACACCATATAATGATGGTATCATGGCGAACTTCCTGAAGATCAGGGATAGCAGAACCACGGCGATCGAGTTTTTTCAACTTGATCCGGGAGTGAATCAGGGCATCAGCATAGATATTTTCCCCATGGATGATGTTCCTGAAGACAAGAATACCGATACAAGGGCATTTCTAATGCAAAAAGAGATGGTCGGTGTCATAACTCATCCCGATATTATGATCAAACTAATGCAGAATGGGGCTCAGACAGCCTTACCGTATGATCTGCTGATAACATTCATCAAGAGCGATCCTGTGGAAGTTTTCAGGCAGTATGAAGCATTTTGCTCCGGTCAGGTTGGAACGTCGGAATATGTAGATAGTCTTTTGGGACAGATAGGGCACAGAAGGAAGCCTTGTAAAAAAGAGTGGTTCGTGAATCCGACAGAACTTCCTTTTGAGGATCTGTATCTTCCGGCGCCGCGGGAATATGAAGAGGTATTAAGGCTCAGATACGGAGACTATATGAAGATTCCTGATGATAAGAGCGGGCATCATGCCTTTTACGACCTTGAAAAGCCATGGTATGAGAATATGTGACTGCAGAGTGGCGGTGAATAGCAACACGGGATTGCGAATATCAGGTGGGATTGTGGGGATTCGTCATAAGGGGTACTGCTTGCGGTGGATGCCTTATGATATAAGTGCGAAGCACGAAACAATTGAAATAATGACACTGAAGGTGATTCAAGGGAGGAAATCGGATGAGAATTGTACAGTTTTATTCAGGGGTTGAGTCCTTCAATTATTTTACCAACAGGATAGACCGGGAGCTGAAAAAACTCGGTCATGAGACTTTTATACTGGATCTGCGCAACATCGACGGCAGATATAAGGCGCCGGATGCGGGAGCGACACTTGCGGAGTTTACCACTTTCTGCAGCAAGACTGTGGATATCGCCATATCATATGACGGTTTCGGCATAAAAGAGGACATGTTTACCGATCTCTGGGATTCCATGGACACCATGGCAGTGAACATATTGATGGATCATCCTTTACGGTTCCATGATACTATGCGTCATCATCCGCATCATTATGTGCAGTTCTGCTGCGATCAGAATCATGTGGATTATGTGAGAAAATATTTTTCCCATGAGGTGCCCCAGGTGTTCTTTTTGCCGCACGCAGGTACAGTGCCGGAGGAGATTGAGGACGCCACGGATATCAGCCGCATAGACAGACAGAAGGTGGCTGCGGAGTTCGGTGACAATAAAAAAGATATAGACATTCTGTTTTCTGGGACTTACTACGACCCGAACCGTTATTATGAGGATATAGACAAATGGTTCGACCCCGGCACGGTGCTAAATCAGTTCTATAAGGACCTTTTCCTGTACATGAGGGATAACCCGAAGGAATCGCCGGAACAGGCAGTTTCCAGCTTTATATATCTTAAAGATATGAACGTGGATCAGGAGAAAATGCTGATCATGATGCGGGCCGCAGAGCCGGTGGATTGGATGGTGAGGCATTATTTCAGGCAGCAGGTGGTGAGCACCCTGGTGAACGCGGGCTTTAACGTCAGCGTCCTGGGTCGCGGCTGGGAAAATCATCCGGATGCAGGCAAGTCGAATCTGATAAAGCTTGACGACAGGATACCCTTTGCCGACACATTTTCATATATGCACAGGGCAAAGCTCAACTTAAATGTGATGCCGTTCTTTAAGGCGGGAAGCCACGACAGGATATTCAACGCATATCTGGAGGGCTCTGTGCCCCTGACTGATCCGTCAGAGTTCCTTCTGGAAAAATACGAGGCATTCATTAAAATGAGTGATTCGGGCACAGGTGAACTTCCAATCTACTATCTGGACAGATTGAATGAATTACCGGAGCTGGCAGGTCTTCTGCTTCAAAATGATGATCTTCGTTCAAAGCTTTACAGACGCGGATTCGAGAAGACCAGATACAGCTTCATATGGAAAAACCTGGTGGACGAAGTCCTCGAGAAGGCACAGATGTACAGGTGATTTTCCTTAACGAATCCGAGCAAAGCGAAGGATGAGTTTAGAGAAAATCCCCACAGGGTAAGAGGCACTTATGAGTAAAATTTCAATCTACGTCATGGCGCACAAAAAATTCAACGCGCCGGAAAATGAAATATACAAACCGATGCAGGTGGGTGCCGCTTTGCATGACGACCTGGGGTATCTGCGTGACGACACCGGAGATAACATATCCGTGAAGAACCCCAATTACAGCGAACTCACGGGTGTTTATCAGGTTTGGAAAAACGATCATGACAGCGATATCGTGGGAATCTGCCATTACAGAAGGATTTTCGCGAGCGAAGATCTTTCGGCTGTTGATGCGGAATATGTTGACCGTGTTTTGAAAAACGCGGATGTTATAGTGCCACAACCGGCGGTGTTTCAAAAAACATTGTGGAATGATTATTGCGCTGCACATTGCGAGGCAGATATCACGGAAACGAGAAAGGCTATCGAGAAGTTGTATCCTGATTATCTGCTCGCTTATGATGAGTTTATGAATGACCATCTTTTGTACTACGCCAACATGATGATCGCCCGTAAAAGCATATATGATGAATACTGCAAATGGCTGTTTGACATATTATTTGAAGTAGAGAAAAACCTGGATATATCAGGTTATGATGATTACAACAAAAGAGTTTTCGGGTTTATCTCGGAAAGACTTTTAGGAGTGTGGATTAAGAAAAACAGACTGAAGACTGCGCCCGAAAGAGTTATAACCGTAGGTGATAAAGCGGAGTCTGTCGAGCTTGTAAGATGGGGCGTCGAATGCATAAACAAAGGTGAATTTGACAGACTTATCGAAAAATATGACGAGAGAAAAACAAATTACGCTGACCTTTTTTTGAATACATCGGATGCGTCGGGATTTCTGAATGAGCTGTACGAGCTTGCAGTGGCTGCAGGTGACGGTGAGGGACGTGTTGAGATCCTAAAGATACTGACAAAGAGGTATCTGGAGAGAAACTATCATTTGGAATATATGCGCTGCATGCTGGAGGTTTGCATCAAAATGCAGCCGAAAGCGCTGATTTTGGGAGAGGATCACGCGATACATGGCGTGGACTTCGGAAATCTTTCGGATGCGGTGCCGCTTGCCATGACAGCGCAGGATCTGCGGTATGATCTGATACAGTTTGAAAAGGCGGTGGAGTCTGCCTGTGGTGACAGCATAAAGTGCTGCATGCTGGTGGCGCAGGATGGTCTGTTTTACGAAAAAACAGAAAAGCATCCGGCGGGAGCGGGAGTAAAAACGTTTGTTTATGATGTGCTATTTCCTGACAATGGCACGAAACAGGAATGTGTTTCATGGCAGTTTGTGCCGGAAGGACTGTTGAGCGATGAGGAAGAACTCGCAATAGAGACCGCCTGCCGTAATGCGCTTCTGAAAAAAGGCGGATTTTTCAACGACATTAATCCCCGGGGGCGAAATGTGAGCGTTACGGATCCGGCTTCATACGATACGAAAAAAGCAAGCGCGGATGTAAAAAACATATTTGATGAAAACAGGGGGGCGCTTGAGACGCTGGCTCGAAAATGCGAAGAACAGAACATGCGATTTGTGGTTGTAGTTCCGCCGTACAGAACGGACAGTGACAGAACGTACAGACAAGAACTCAGAGCAGAGCTTCTTCGCGTTCTGGAAGAACTGCCGTATCCGGTCGAATACCAGGATCTGAATTCAGAGATCTGGAGCGGTATATTTTTTGACGATGACTTCTTTAACGAAGAGTATCTGAACGAATCCGGCGCACGTAAATTTACACAGATTATAAACGAACTGTGCAATTTGGAGCGGTAAATTTGAAATACGAAGTTTGAACTATGGCAGGCTTGATAACATACGGGTATGGTTTTTGACGGTCAGGACTTGGCGGCAAGCTTGGCTTGCAGTTCAGCGATGAGCTGGTCTTTCTCGTCGATGACCTTATCTTTTTTATCATTTTCACGCTGGCTATTCTGAAGAGCGGCAACGGCGTTATCGCAACGCGCAACAGCTTCATCGCGTTGTTTGGTCAGATCATCGATCATGTATTTGGTTGTGTTGCGATCCATTATTTTGAGAGCTTCCGAGAACATGCCGATCACCTCCTCTGGTTTCTTCCTGAATTCTGCGATGTCTTTGTACAGGGGTATGAATTCGGGATATGCGTGCACAAGCTTCATAATCTCATCCGGTTTTTCGAATGTAAAAAATGAAAGCCAAGCATCTTGCGTACTATCAACTATATTGTGCTCCTGTTTTTTGAAAGTGTCAAGCGAAACATATGTCACATTGTCGAGAACAGTGACTTTTGCGCCGCTGCTGTAATGAGTTATTTTCTTGTGAATGTATTCGGGTGCTACTGCAGTAAATTCGGCGGAACTCTTTTCCATGAGGATGATAAGAGTTACCGGTTTGAGGTCTTTGTAACTGAAACTGTCGCCTTTTTCAGAACGAACCATTCCGTATTGGCGCATTATCATGTCAGCAGTGTAGCAGTCGGAACGCTCCCCCGGAAAGTAGTACCCAATACGCTGCATTTCCACAGTTACTATTTCGCCGGTGTCGGTTTTCACAATGATATCCATGACGACCAGGCTGCCGGTTTCCGTAATGGCGGTTCCCTCTCTGGAGAGGATCTGCACTATCGTTACTTTTTGACCAAGAATCGCAGAGATCAGAGATTCAACTCTTTCCGGATATATCTCCGGTCTGAAGACATGTTGGAAAAACTTATCCGAAAGAACCTGCAGTCCGCCGGAGCCTTCCAGAAAAGACAGGATGCTTTCCCTGTCATCGGCACTGAAATCTTTCCACTCTCCGTAGAGTGGACTTTTTTCTATGAGGGACATAACCTTATGTCGGGGTTGTTTTTCGCCGAAGATGTCGGTGAAAGTGAGTGTTGAATCATTAGCCATACATTTTTCTCCTTTGCTAAAACGTGTAGACACCGGAGCGGATCGGTGTCTGCTTTGCATACCATTGGTTACATGGCAGGAGTCAAAACATATGGAGAAACTCCCGCCAAATCAAATTGTGAAATTTAGCTGGATGTTCCGTTGGGTAATATTTGTGACCTCCCAATATTACCATCGTGTTTTTGAAACAGATTGCCTGATACAGGAACTGATGGTGATCCCTGCAATTGAAATATTCAGCCAAGCACAATGTAGCATGGTTGGATCGGAAATACAAGACAAAATAATAGTCACTCAAAAGCTGTTGTGAAGTTGCACAAAGTCTATAAGTAGCGACAAGACAGATGTTTCGAGAATAATAGCCGGAAAGATTTTGAACCTTAGGGTAGAAAATTTGAGAAATATGCACAAAGAAAAATCGCCGTTTGCGTATATCATGGTAAGGCGCAAAGCCGTTTTAGTTTTCGTTTCATTGCGGAAAACACAGATCTTATTCATTAATTCTTCGGAATAAAACACCTGTGATCTCATATTTGTATTTGAAAATCTGCCGTTGTTGTTGAAAGGGCAATTTGTCTGTAGTATATTAAAAGCAGAAAGGGGGCTTCCATGAACATTCTCTTCATCACACACCAACTGTCCCGCACAGGAGCGCCCATCGTGCTCATGGACGTGATACAATTTTATAAGGCATGCGGCTGCAGGGTGGAAGTGATCTCCATGGAAGACGGACCCTTGCGCGAGGAGCTGGAAAAAGACGGGATCATCATCAGCATAATGGAGCGTTTCTGGCCGGTTAAAGACGTGTTTGCGCAGGCGGCGGCGGACTATGACTTGGTGTGGGCAAACACGCTCATAACCTATGAGGCGGTGCTGTCTTTGATGGGGACGGACATCCCGGTGGTGTGGTGGCTTCATGAAGGTGAACAGTATTTTGAGTATTTCAAGACCGTTCTGCCGGATTTTTCAAGGCGCGATCTGATGCGCAATATTCACGTATATGCAGTGGGTCACTATGTGCAGGACGTGGTGAGAAAAAGATACGGAACGGAACTTCCGATCCTGCATTTCGCCATAAATGAGAATGAAAATGTAAATTCTGAAAACACAGACAGCTCAACAGATTATATACAGAACGTGTCTGCAGAGGGCATGTATGCAGAAATAAAACATTCAAAAGAGCAATACACAGATAAAGACAGACAGGCACCGATAAACGAAGTCTCAGCTCCTGGCCGCCTCCGTTTTCTCATCGCCGGAACATATTCCCATGTAAAAGCACAGGATGTGCTGTGCGAAGCGGTTCGAAAGCTCGATCCCGAGGTTTTGAAAAAGACAGAGTATTTTTTTTGCGGCAACGAGGCCATGGTGGATGAGAGAGTTTTCGGCGCTGTAAAGGCACTGGATTCGGAGTGCGAAAACGTGACGATCCTGCATCAGCTCACCAGGGACGAGGTTTTTGAACAGATGCAAAGATGTGACTGCCTTCTGGTGCCCTCGCGCATAGACCCGATTCCCACAGTTGCAGTCGAGATGATGCAGGTTGGAAAACCGGTTCTGTGTACGGAAGTCTGCGGTGTGGCGCATTATATAAAAGACGGTGATAACGGCTTTACCGTGGCGGCGGAAGATGCCTATGCTCTCTGTGAAAAGATAACGGATTTGGTAAAAAGATTCTTTGAGCCGAAAGGCGGGGAATTGTTCAAAAAAATCGGTGAAAAAGGATATGAGATATACAGAGATCATTTCTCGAAGGAAGTAGTGAACAGGCAGCTTGCATTAATTTTTCAGAATCTTACAGGTGTTGAGCTTGCGGCTGCCTCGCCTGTATCTGACACGCATGGGAATAATATGACAGACAGATCTGATGATGCAAATATGGTCACAGAAAATACAATAGATGATCGGGAGTCAAATACGGAAAAAATGTCGGATAAAGCAGTTTTTGATGGAGAGAAAACTTCAAATAACAGAACAGCCCGGATTTTTGTCATGACTCATAAAAAGTTCGATAAGCCGGAAGATCCGGTTTATGTGCCTGTCCAGGTTGGTGCTGAGGGAAAAGCGGATCTTGGATATATTGCGGATAACACAGGTGACAATATTTCCGCTAAAAACTGTTTTTACGGAGAGCTCACCGGTGCGTACTGGCTGTGGAAAAACCTCGAAAAGACGGGGGAGAGCCCGGATTATGTGGGGATATGCCATTACAGGCGATATTTTGTCCACGAGGATTTTTCTGTTTTATCCGAAAAAGACTACGCAGATATATTGGAAAACTACGATTGCATAACATCGGAGGCCATAGATGAGGGCGCGCCCTACAGGGACTACTTCGGGGAGGCCCACAGCCCGCGTGATATCGAGTTGGAAGGTGAGATAATACGCGAGATCTGTCCGGAATATTATGAAACCTTTGAACGTGTTATGGCAGGGAACGCGCACTATTACGGCAATCTCTGCGTGATGAGACGGGAAGATTTCAACGCTTACTGCAGCTGGCTTTTCGGCATCTTTGACGTGATGGAGGATCGGATCGATCTTACCGGGCGCGACGAGTACCATCGCAGGATTTACGGATTTCTGTCGGAGCAGCTCCTGAAGGTCTGGCTTGAGTATAATCAAAAGAAGGTATATGAGTGTAAGATCGGCATGACGGCGGAAAAGGCCGAGACCGTAGAGTTTAAGCTTGCGATATCGCAGCTTGTGTCCATGGGAAACATCAGCGAAGCACGGGAGTTGTTTTATCAGATATTAAAGCTTCGTCCGGACATCAGGCTGCCACTTTCGGATATCCGGGGTGACATACCTGTGATAGAGCAGATATTGTATATCTGCGAGGTGGAAGCCGAACGGGGCTTAAAGGGTATGTCAGACTGGAGCAGGAAGCTTTCTGATATGACAGCGCATGTCAGAAAACTGACAGATATTCTGGCAACGTATAAAACAACATTTTCTGAGGAAGATGTTGCATATTTTAAAAGCACCAACACTACGCCGGTAGCTGTGGAAGTGCTATGCCGTAACACCGATAAACTCAAGGGTAATATTGACACCATCTTAAGGATTTTTGAAAAGGTTTATAATGAGTATACCGATCATAATACTATCCCGGATGTGAAGCTTGAGGGTAGCTCATCTGAAAATGTTTTGTTTGATACCGCTTCGGAAAGCGAAGATCATGTAGCTGTCAGCGTGATCGTGCCGATCTACAACGCCGAAAAACATCTTGCACAGTGCATTGGTAATCTCCTGAATCAGACATTAAAGTCCATCGAGATAATACTGGTAAATGACGCCTCCACCGACGGCAGCCTTAAGATATGTATGGATGCGGAAAAACAGGCGTCGGACAGAGTGTTAGTAGTGAATCTTGAGGAAAACACGGGAGCCGGAGGAGCCAGAAATGTAGGGCTCATGTATGCGAGGGGAGAGTATATCGGGTTTGTGGACTCTGATGACATACCGGATGTCACCATGTTTGAAAAGTTGTATAAGGCTGCGAAGGCGAATGATGCCGACATGGTTGACACCGGCTATTACAATGAGGAAACCGATCTTTCCATGGTGCACACGTCTGATGAATGTACAGGTCAGATCGATGATAATGCCAGAAGCAAGCTCATAGTAAGCGGAGGTTTCCTTTGGACCAGGCTCTTCAGGCGCAGCATTATAGAGGCATCAGGCGATAAGCCCTTCAGGGAGCATTGCATTCTGGAGGATGCGGATTTCCTGACATGGGTCTACGCCACGGTAAAGAGAGTGTGTAATGTAAAGGAAGTGCTGTATCGTTACAGAAAGTGCGGTATTTCCATACACAATGAAAAGAATCCTGCAAAATATCACGTTAATATCATGAAAGCCATGAGGGCAATATATGACAGGGTTCACGAACTGCCTAATTACGAAAAGATCCGTGCTGCTGTAGAGTATGAGCTTTTGCAGATGTACGCTCTTGGAGTTACGAATATCGCGTCCGACTACAAGGGTGGAAAAACCCTGGATTCCCGGGCTTCACTTACGGAGCTTGCAAAACTGAAAAAAGAAGTTGTCAGTACAGGTTACGATAATAAATATGTGAAAGCCAAGATAGATGATGCTTCCGTGAGAGCCATGAAGGCTGCGGACAGAGGTTGGGATGAGGTTGAGCGACTGATAAGATGAAGTTACAGAATCTGAAACATGATGAGTATAGCCGTGTGTTTATGTGGGTAGTGTCAAGTGGCGTATAAAAAAACAGAGCCAAAGAAACTGTCTCATATGATCCTTGAATTAATTATCTGTAGCAGGAGGTGGAGAAAATGCTAAACGAAACGATAAGAAAGATAAGAGAAGGCGGATACAGCGCGACGGAGATCAAGCTCATGGCGGTATGCCTGGTACTCTTGGGGTTGGTGATCGGCCTGGTGATAGCACCGGCAAAATTTTTTATAGCAGGCAGCTTCAATGGCAACGGTAACGGGAACAGCGGCTGCATATCCACTCCGGAGGAGTTTGCGGAAATGCTGAAAAAGATCACAGATAAAAAAGCATCAAAGTGAAGACGGTACTAAGGAAGAGCCGTGACGCTCATCAAAAGATTCACCAGCAATCCGGCAAAGCATGAAAAGGCGATAACATATATCCAGTATATCAAAAAGTTTTTTATACCCAGGACTGTCTTTAATGCGCCGAGGTTGGTGATCTTGGTGGCGGGACCGGTGATCATGAAAGCCGTGGCGCTGCCTAAGCTCATGCCGCCGGCGAGCCAGCTCTTCAATATCGGGATCGTGCCGCCGCCGCAGACATATAGGGGGACGCCTATGGTGGATGCCATCAGAACGCCCCAGGCTT